>JAFEGF010000258.1 GCA_018240225.1 Verrucomicrobiota bacterium | reverse complement strand
GGGACCCCAACGGCTCATCCTTCACCTTTCGGTGTTCTGCCGAAGAGGTGCAGCGCCATCTTAAAAAGAAGTCCCATACGCCTAAATTCCGTCCTCCATCCCCTCAAGAAACTCCGGGGCTGACCAACACGGCATCTGGAGAGATCAGCGCTAAGCACAACTTAAAAAACGCCTGCGTCCGCTTAGAAGGCGAAGGAAAATATTTTACAGTTTACTGCTCCGATCAAACAACTCGCCGCTACAAGATCCACCGCGCGCACAAACACTTTAAAGACGTCTTTAAGAAAGAAGAAGAGAAGAAGCTCATCTATCTTCTCGAGTCTGAGACCCTCCCTTCCGGACATAAAGTGTTTTACCAATACGATCAGGAGGACCGGCTCACCAGCATCAGCACAACAAACCCCAGCGGCTCCAAGACCTACGCATCGGCTACATTCCGCTATCTTCACCGCCATCAACGCAACGGCCCTGACGTCGATATTGAACTGAGCGACGGAAGGACTTTGCGCTATCGTTTCGAGGTGAAAGACCACTCCAAAGTCTTCCTCTTAAAAGCTGTCATCTCTCCTGACTCTCCTGAAGAGACCTTCTACTACCACCCCGATGGACGCCATTATGGCAGGCTCATTTGCCGGACAGCAGAACCTGACAACCGCTTCCTTGACATCGAATATTACCACATCGGGCACAACGATGTCGGCGGGGCCGATGTGAAGGTCCATGACAAAAACGACCCCAAATTCTTGCGGGTAAAAACACTCAAAGCCCCGGTTGGAACCAATGAGACGCCGCATATTACCCATCGCTTTTTCTACGATCCTAATAACCGCTCCACCGATGTCCGCTATAATGACAACTCCCTTACTAAGTATTGCTATTCAGAAACAATGAGGCTAGAGGCAATCCTCCGCTACGACTATAACGACGTTTTGAGTCAAAAAGAGACATTCGAATGGACAAGCGCAGGCGAACTTCTCTCCAGGAGCCTGTACGATACCTATCATAACCTCATCTTTTCAAGACGCTTTCATTACGATGATAGAGGGAACGTCATCTGTGAGGAACTGCAGGGAGACCTTTCCGGAAGAGACAATCCTCGAGAAGTGTACACGATCCACCGCGAATACAGCCGAGATGGAAGAGACCTTCTTTTAAAAGAGCAGGAACAGAATGGAAAGACCACCCACTACTCCTATTTCCCCAACTCCAATCTTCTTGCATCCCGCCTAGAGTGCGACGGGAACCAGATCAAGTTCCGTACATTTTATGAATATAGCGGCGACCACGTCCTGACCAAGGAGATCCGTGATGATGGACAGACTTCCGATAAAGACAATCTTGCAGGTGTAAAGACCCGCACGATCCAGTCGATCACTCCGATGCCAAACGGCCCATATCTCGATATGCCCCATATCATCGAAGAGAAATTTTGGAACGGAGAACAGGAAGAGCTTCTTAAAAAAACAGTCCTCTCCTACACAACTGGCGGGCGCATTGCAGCCAAAGAGATCTATGATGCCCATGCGGAGTTGCGTTATGCGCTTCATTTCGAATACGACCAGTTAGGCCGCCTCGTTAAAGAAACAGATGCCTTAGGACAATCCTATACTTACACCTACGATGCCGCAGGCAATAAGGTCCAATCGAACAACCCGCGCCGCACCGGTGCAATCGCCTACGATTGCTCCAACCGCCCCACGCAATTCATTGAAACTGGCTTCGATGGAATCTCTCATACCACCCACTACACCTACGATGGGAAAAATCGAAAGACCTCAGAGACCGATCCTTTCGGCAATACCACCAGCTACATCTACAACGGCCTCGATCAGCTTATTGAAACCCATCTGCCCCAACTTCTTAATGAAGAAGGGCAGCTTGCAGCACCTGTGGTGATATCCCAATACGATGCTGCCGGTAGAGAAATCCTGCGCAAAGATCCCAAAGGATACACCACGCAGACTGCTTACAATGCCAGGTCCCAAGCCGCCAAAATCCTCTATCCCGATGGCTCCTTGGAACAATTTCACTACAATCCCGATGGGACCCTAAGCGCCCACATCGACCGCGATGGACTGTGCACTAAGCACAGCTATGATCCATTCGGAAGGCGCACCTCCACCACAGATCCCAATGATCATACCACAACGTTCAAATATGATGGATTCCAGCTCATGTCTGTTGTCGATGCGGAGGGTTATGTCACCAACTACACCTACGATCACGCCGGACGCAAGATTAAGGAAGAAAGGAACGGGGAGCAGACGGAATATACCTACGATCCCTTAAGCCGCCTCCATACAGTCAAACTGGGTGATCTTCTCACCATCACCGAATACGACAACCTCGATCGGATCATCGAAGAGCGGCAAGAGGATGTTGACGGCCGCCTAATCGCTAAAGAGACCTACTCTTACGATGAAGCCGGCAATCGGAAAAGCATAACCCGCTACACAAAAGATACTACAGATGAAGAACAGTTCCTCTACGACTCCTTCGATCGGCTCAGCCTTCACCAAGACCCCCTCGGATACCAGAGCCGGATCGATTATTGCGAGACGTTCCAGAATCCACTTGGACAACGGGTCCTTCAAAAGCAAATGACAGATCCCTTAAACAGAAAGACAATTGAGACCTACGATTGTGCAGGCCGCCTTGCCTCCATCGAAATCATCAACGCAAAAGGTTCCACCTGCTCCTTTGAAGAAAAGTACTACGACCTAAATAATAATCTCTCACGGCAAATAAACACCTTATTTCCGCAAGGAAAACAGCAAGAGATCCGCTGGCACTACGACAGCTCAGACCGCCTTGTCTGCCTCGTCGAGCCGCAAGAAAAGACCACA
>JAFEGF010000257.1 GCA_018240225.1 Verrucomicrobiota bacterium | reverse complement strand
TGTGGTCTTTTCTTGCGGCTCGACGAGGCAGACAAGGCGGTCTGAGCTGTCGTAGCGCCAGCGGATCTCTTGCTGTGTTCCTTGAGGAAACAGGGTGCTTACTTGTCTTGAGAGATTATTGTTGAGGTCGTAGTACCTTGCTTCCAAAGAGCAAGTGGAACCTTTTGCGTTGATGATTTCGATGGAGGCAAGGCGGCCTGCGCTATCGTAGGTCTCAATGGTCTTTCTATTTAAAGGATCTGTCGTTTGCTTTTGAAGGACATGTTGTCCAAGTGAGTTCTGGTACGTCTCGCAATACTCGATCCGGCTCTGGTATCCAAGAGGATCTTGGTGAAGGCAGAGGCGATCGAAGGAGTCGTAGAGGAGCTTTTCTTCTTTTGCGCCATCTTTTGTATAGCGGGCGATGCTTGTCCGATTGCCGGCTTCGTCGTAAGAGTATGTCTCTTTAGCAATTAGGCGGCCGTCAATATCTTCTTGCCGCTCTTCGATGATCCGATCGAGGTTGTCGTATTCAGTGATCGTGAGAAGATCTCCCCGTTTGACAATATGGAGGCGGTTTAGAGAATCGTAGGCGTATTCCGTCTGCTCCCAGTTCCTCTCTTCTTTGATCTTGCGTCCAGCGCGATCGTAGGTGTAGTTGGTGACATATCCTTCCGCATCGACAATGGACATGAGCTGGAATCCATCGTAGTTGAACGTTGTGGTATGATCGTTGGGATCTGTGGTGGAGGTTCGCCTTCCGAATGGATCGTAGGTGTGCTTGGTGCACAGCCCATCCCGGTCGATGTGGGCGCTTAGGGTTCCGTCGGAATTGTAGTGAAATTGTTCCAAGGAGCCGTCGGGATAGAGGATTTTGGCGGCTTGGGACCTGGCGTTGTAAGCAGTCTGCGTGGTGTGGCCTTTGGGCCCCTTGCGGAGGATTTCGCGGCCGGCTGCATCGTATTGGGATATCACCGCAGGCACTGCAGGCTGCCCCTCTTCATTGAGAAGTTGTGGCAGATGGGTTTCTACAAGCTGATCGAGGCCGTTGTAGAGGTAGCGGGTGGTATTCCCGAAAGGATCGGTCTCTGAGGTCTTTCGGTTTTTCCCATCGTAGGTGTAGTGGGTGGCATGAGAGATTCCATCAAATCCTGTTTCTATGAATTGCGTGGGACGGTTGGAGCAATCGTAGCTGATCGTTCCTGTGCGCCGCGGAGCGCTCGATACTATCTTATTGCCAGCGGCATCGTAGGCGTAAGAGTGGGATTGTCCTAAGGCGTCTGTTTCTTTGACGAGGCGCCCTAATTGGTCGTATTCGAAGTGAAGTGCATAACGCAACTCTGCATGGGCATCGTAGATCTCTTTGGCTGCTATGCGCCCGCCGGTCGTGTAGGAAAGGACTGTTTTTTTGAGGAGCTCTTCCTGTTGTCCGTTCCAAAATTTCTCTTCGATGACATGGGGCATATCGACATATGGGCCGTTTGGCATTGGAGTGATCGCCTTGATCGTGCGGGTCTTTACTCCTGTTAGATTGTCTTTGTCAGGCGTCTCTCCATCATCGCGGATCTCTTTAGTCAGGACATGGTCTCCGCTATATTCATAAAACGTACGAAACTTGATCTGGTCTCTATCGCACTCTAGACGGGATGCAAGAAGATTGGAGTTGGGGAAATAGGAGTAGTGAGTGGTCTTTCCATTCTGTTCCTGCTCTTTTAAAAGAAGGTCTCTTCCGTCGCGGCTGTGTTCGCGGTGGATGGTGTACACTTCTCGAGGATTGTCTCTTCCGGAAAGGTCTCCCTGAAGCTCTTCTCGGATAACGTTCCCTCTATCGTCGTAATGAAGGCGCCTTGAAAAGATGAGGTTATGATAGGGATCGTACAGGTTTCTGGAGAGAAGTTCGCCGGCGCTTGTCCACTCGAATGTCTCTTTTTGGCTCAAAACGTCGTTATAATCATAACGGAGGATTGCCTCCAGCCTCATTGTTTCTGAATAGCAATATTTAGTAAGAGAGTTGTCGTTATGGCGGACATCGGTGGCGCGGCTAGCGGGATCGTAGAAAAAGCGGTGGGTGATATGGGGCGTCTCATTGGTTCCAACGGGGGCTTTAAGAGTTTTGACGCGTAAGAATTTGGGGTCGTTTTTGTCATGGACCTTCACATCGTCTCCGCCGACATCGTTGTGCCCGATGTGGTAGTATTCGATGTCGAGGAAGCGGTTGTCAGGTTCTGTTGTGCGGCAAATGAGCCTTCCGTAATGCCGCCCATCAGGATGGTAGTAGAAGGTCTCCTCAGGAGAATCGGGAGAAATGACAGCTTTTAAGAGGAAGACTTTGGAGTGGTCTTTCACCTCGAAGCGGTAGCGCAAAGTCCTTCCGTCGCTGAGTTCAATATCGACGTCAGGACCGTTGCGTTGATGGCGGTGCAGGTAGCGGAATGCGGCGGAGGCGTAGGTTTTATTGCCGCTTGGATTTGTTGTTCGGATGCTGGTTAGCCGGTCTTCTTGATCGTATTGGTAGATGACTTTATGTCCGGAAGGGAGGGTCTCAGACTCGAGAAGATAGTTGAGCTTTTTCTCTTCTTCTTTCTTAAACACCTCTTTAAAGTGTTTATGGGCGCGGTGGATCTTGTAGCGGCGAGTTGTTTGATCGGAGCAGTAGACTGTAAAATATTTTCCCTCGCCCTCTAAGCGGACGCAGGCGTTTTTCAGGTTGTGCTTAGCGCTGATCTCTCCAGATGCCGTGTTGGTCAGTCCCGGAGTTTCTTGAGAGGATGGAGGACGGAATTTAGGCGTGTGGGACTTCTTTTTCAGATGGCGCTGCACCTCGTCGGCAGAACACCGAAAGGTGAAGGATGAGCCGTTGGGGTCCC
>JAFEGF010000256.1 GCA_018240225.1 Verrucomicrobiota bacterium | reverse complement strand
CCATGCTAAATAAAGAGAGAATATAATGGCTGATCCAAATTTACCTTCCGATATTAGTTCTACAGATAGAATAGGCGCTTTGCAAGCAATCTCAGAAGGGGAAGAAAAAAGCGCAGTCTCTTCCCAGTCCTTTGCTTCGTTCATGCAAGGAGAAAAGGCATCCCCCATGGCTACCGCCGGGAAAACTCCTTTGATCTCTCCATTTGAGCTTGCACAGGGACAAACTCCGCTTGCACAAGCACCAACGATCGATTCTCTCATGGCGCAGATCAACAGCGCCCAAGGAACTGTCAACGACATGCAAAACAACTTGAACTATCCTAACCTTAAGCTCAAGTCCTCGAACAAGTACCTGATGAAGAATAAGTTGGTCGATGCCAATACCAATTTGCGCGCGGCCAATGCCAAGATGGGCGCAGAGGTTCCCGCTGAGCCAGATGCAACGAAGTTCTCAGGCCCATTGGGCAAGTTCCTTTCTCTGTTGGGAGATGGACAAGCGCAATTGCAGTCGGCCCAAAAGCAGTTGCAAGACTTAAAAGACAAGGGAACAAATATCACCCCTGGCGATTTTTTGCTCATTCAGGTAAAGATCAGTAAAGCAACGCAAGAGTTGGAATATAGCTCTGTTCTGCTCTCGAACGCGGTGCAAGACTTTAAAACGCTGATGCAAGTACAGCTTTAATTCGGAGGCATGGATGGACCTGATTCTTTTTTTGACCTTGATCGAGGAAACAGCTCCACCTACCTCTCCTTCCAAGCCGAGATAATGGTATGCAAAACCCTCCCAATTTCGACAAGCTGATCACCCACCTCGAAGATCTGGAGCTGACAACCGTCCACGGACGGATAACCGAAGTTGTCGGCATGCTGATCAAGGCGGTCGTTCCCCAGGTCAAAATGGGAGAGGTCTGCATGATCAAACGGGCAGGCGAACCTCTGATGGCTGAGGTCGTCGGCTTTACCCGCGACGAGGTCTACTTGTCCCCGCTCGGCGAAATGTCGGGCATCGGCCCCTCTTCTGAAGTGATCCCTCTCCGAGTTCCCCTCCATATCAAAGTAGGCCCCCAGCTTTTGGGAAGGGTGCTCAACGGCCTCGGACAGCCCTTGGACACGGAAACTAACGGCCCTCTCACCCTTGAAGAAAATTTTCCAGTCATCAACCCTCCTCCCGATCCCCTTAAAAGAACAATGATCAAAGATCCCCTTTCGACCGGGGTCCGTTGTATCGATGGGGTGTTGACTGCGGGAAAAGGGCAGCGTATCGGCATCTTTGCCGCCGCAGGGGGAGGTAAATCGACCCTTTTAGGGATGATCGCCCGCAATGCGAAGGCCGACGTTAATGTGATCTCCTTGATTGGAGAACGGGGCCGCGAGGTCCGCGAATTTTTGCAGAACGACTTAGGCCCAGACGGCATGGCGCGGTCTGTCGTAATCGTGTCGACATCCGACCAAGCCGCGCAGCTGCGCCTTAACGCCGCCTACGTGGGAACTGCGATCGCAGAATATTTCCGAGACCAAGGCAAGACTGTCATCTTGATGATGGACTCGGTCACCCGTTTTGCGCGGGCGTTAAGAGAGATCGGCCTTGCCGCCGGAGAGCCTCCTGCAAGGGCCGGCTTCACACCCTCCGTGTTTGCGACGCTGCCGAAACTCTTGGAGCGTTCGGGCAACTCTGACAAAGGATCGATCACCGCCTTCTATACCGTCTTGGTCGCCGGCGATGACATGAACGAGCCTGTCTCCGACGAGGTCCGCTCGATCCTCGACGGCCACATCATCCTCTCCTCTGAGCTTGCCCGCCAGTACCACTACCCTGCGATCGACGTCCTGGGATCGATCAGCCGTATCCTTCCCCACATTGTCGATAAGGAACATCTCCAACTGATCGGAAAGGTCCGGGAAGTGCTCGCTAACTACAAGAAGAACGAACTCTTGATCCGTATCGGGGAATATAAGCCAGGATCGGACAAAGGCGCCGACTTTGCGATCAAGTACATCGATAAGGTCAACCGGTTCTTAAAGCAGCAGGTTGATGAGAAGTGCAGCTTTGAAGAGACCTTGCAGCAATTGAAGGCCCTTTTCCGCTAGTTCCTGATAATATACGCCTAAGAGGTTTCTTTCGTGAACCATCCGCATAAATACCCTCTTGAACAACTCGCCATCATCAAGCAAAAAAAGCTTGAAGAGGCTGAGAAGGCTTTGAAGGAAAAAAAAGAAGCGCTGATCAAAGAGGAAGAAAAGTTAAAAACTGTCGAAAAAGAGCGGGACAAGGTCAAAGAGCATCGGATCGCTAAGCTCCAACAACTGCGCGACAAGCTGGACGAAGGGACATCGACCGACAAGATCCAGCAAATGAAGTACTACTTGAAAGTAGTCGATGAAAAGCTCAAAGGCAAAGAGCTCAAGGTCAAAGAGCAGCAAAAGCAGGTCGAAAACGCCCAAAAGCAGGTCGAGCTGGCGCGGCAAGACTTTCTCAAAAAACAGCAGGACGTCGAGAAGCTCCGCCTCCATCGGGAAGAGTGGGAAAAAGAGATGCGCCTTGTCCTCGAGCATATCGAAGGTCTTGAAAGCGATGAGCTAGGCTCGGCGATGCATTCCCGCAAAAAATCCCATGGCCATCACAAAAAGCCATCCCACTAACTAACCCTGCTGATATACAGACTGGACAAGTGGGCATCATATCGGTTATGAGTGGATTTTATCCTACGAGGCCGTTGCAAAACTCATTTGCCCGGAAAAAACGATGATTTTTAGGCCACGGATACATGAGAAGGTTCTGTGAACCTTCGGAGTGATGAGTGGGTGAAGCGTCCTTGGACACGAACCGGTCAGCAAATGGCAGCAAAGCTGCCCACCAGTTCGCAGCCAAGGCAGCTTCACCTGCTCTTCACT
>JAFEGF010000255.1 GCA_018240225.1 Verrucomicrobiota bacterium | reverse complement strand
GGGACCAAACATTAGCAAAGCCTGGAGGTTTTATCGTGCTTACAGAAACGATCTCTTATCAAGACAACGGTGTCGAACTTGAAGGATTTGCAGCCTATGCGGAAACGAAAAGGCGGCCGTTAGTCATTCTTTGCCATGCTTGGAGGGGAAGAGATGAGTTTGTTTGCGACAAGGCAAAGGAGATTGCCGGATGGGGCTATCATTGCTTTGCATTGGACATGTATGGGAAAGGGGTCTTAGGCAATTCAAAGGAAGAAAATGCTGCATTGAAAAGGCCGTTTGTTGAAGATCGCTCTCTGTTGCAACGAAGGGTCGTCAAGGGATTTGAAACGGGATCGAAATTGCCTCATGTCGATGCGGATCGGATTGCCGCTGTGGGAATGGGCTTTGGAGGGATGTGTGCGATCGATCTTGCCCGTGGCGGAGTTGAGCTGAAGGGAGCGGTGAGCATCTATGGCCATTTCGCTCCGCCTCCTGAAACAATTGTCAAACCGATCCAGGCTAAGGTTTTGGTCCTGCATGGCTACAAAGATCCGGTGGCAGGGCAAGAGGAGCTGAGAGCTTTTGAGAAGGAAATGGATGCTGCGAAGATCGATTGGCAGGTCCATGTCTATGGTAACGCGATGCATGCTTTTGCTAATCCAAGCGCCAATGATGCCCGATCAGGAATGCTTTATAGTCCGACGGATGCGGAGCGCGCTTGGAAAGCTGCTCGAAATTTTTTTGATGAACTGTTTGCTTAAGGGTCTATGAATACTGAAGTTGTGGTCATAGAGATCATTAAAGCTGTTCAGGGGAAAAAGAATGAGTTGAAAAAGGCGCTTTCCAAGCTAGTTCCCACTAGTCGAAAGGCGCCGGGATGTTTGCAATATGATCTATTGGAGCCTGTTGATGTAAGCGATGAGTTCCTTGTTCTGATGCGCTGGGAAAAACTAGAAGATCTGAAAAACCACGAGAGATCGCATTACATTAAAGAGTTTGAGAGAGAATACAATGAAGTTCTTTATGATGAGGTTAAGGTAACGGTATGGAGTCCGAGTGTTAAATGATTCTTTCAAGAGGTAAAGATGAAGAAGGTTATTGTTCTATTGCTATCGATCGTATGCCATTTGTCTGTGTGGGGAGCTGAACCGGTTCAGATGTTCGTGTTTGCAACGCCAATCGAGAAAGGAAAACGGGAGCTCGTTAAGGGATCGGATATTTTCAATAGCCAAGAAGAGGCCCTCTTTTTTCAGAGCATCGGCATTTCTGTGTACAACCGTTGGATCCAAAATCTACAAGATCAGGATTTCGTGATCCACCTTCTTAAAGGAAACGACTTGGACCGCTCTTTTGAGCTATTGCAAAGCAAAATTCATCAAAATGATCCGATCGCTAGCCGCATTAATGAGTTCTATAATGTTGTTTTGAGGCTTGATCCCAGCGATCCAGGCTTTGCTTTAGATGTGAAGGATTTGACGCGCCTGCTGCAAGTGGAGATGGAGGGGGTTTTCACGAAAGAGTACTGTTTCATCTATCCAATTTTGAAGGACAAAAAGGAAATGCTGCGCCGGATGTTCCAAGAGGAATCGGAATATTGGAGCGAACAGGTCCAAGAGATCTATCGTTATCGAGGAATCTCCAAGCAGAAGCTGTGGGTTCAAGAAGAAAGAGATGCTTCTTTTCTTGTCATCTATCAAGAGATCTCAGGATCGGTCGCGGATGCAAGGAAGAAATACCTGAACTCGAAGCAGGATGAGTTCGCTAAGAAAAGGGCGATGGAGTTTTCCGAAGTGACAGGGCTTAGCTATGAAGACCTTTTGCCAAAGCTCGAATCTCTTTTTGATGCAGAGATCTTAGACTAGGCTGCCATATCGTTTGACAAATTCATTTGAGCAATGCTAGCGTTCCTTTTGAATGGATTATCAAGAGGAGGGAAAGCTATGCATTTTATCCGGCGTTCATTGGTTGTAATAACGAGTTTCTTAAGTGCGATCGCAGCAGTTGCGCATTGTAGTTCGATTCAATGTATCCCAATGACATCGGAAGAGGTCATCGATTTCCAATATGAAACGGAAAAGGCATTCGACCAGGCGATCGAGGGCTTAATAGCCCTTTCCGATGAACAAAAAAATGTGGAATCAGTTTTAAGGCCCTGGAGCCGGTTATCCAATGAGATTGTCGAGCGTTTTACAGTGCTGACGTTTTTAACCTATTCAGAGCTTCCCTGCTTTAGAGTCGCTGAAGGGGCAATGGAAGATTTATTGGATGATTTGAGCGTATCGATCATCCATAATGAATCCCTTGTCCACTCGTTCATCGCATTGGCAAATAACGCGCTTGCAGAAGGCTCTGAAATTTCACCGTATGATTGCCATTGCCTACATTCTGTGCTTGCAAGCTGCGAGAATATCAGTGGATTTCTTTCTTCTGAAGATGACATGGAAATTGACCGTCTGATCAACTTATGCGAGCAGCGGGAAAGGATCCCTTATCGGTATTTGAAGGGACAATCTTCTGAGAAGGTTGCTCAATCGGGCAGTGAATTCACTGTGCTTAACCTCAACACGTGTTTCGTACCAAGCCGCTATCCTTATCTTTTCGGAGGGGTCTTGTTGCCATGGCAGGAGCGCGTTGCCGCATTAGCGGACAAAATCCTTTCTGTTGATGCCGATGTGGTCTGCTTGCAAGAGGTGCACGCGGAAGATGCTTCGCAAGCGCTATTTGAGCTATTGAAGGATCGGTATTCCCATTTTTATACTGCTATCGGTCCTCGCGTCTTAGGATTTTCACTTGAGTCCCTGGGGCTTCCAAGCGGTCTGTTCGTTGCAAGCAAATACCCGATTGAAAGGCCTCAGTTCACCCTGTTTTCACTATCGGGCGTGCAGATGAACTACGGTTTTTTTGATTTTCTCATCAGCAATGGGAAGG
>JAFEGF010000254.1 GCA_018240225.1 Verrucomicrobiota bacterium | reverse complement strand
TATTAGCCCAAGTCGATGCCTGCATTCAGATCCCGCTCGTCGGCTCGAAGAACTCTCTGAACGTAGCCTCAGCTTATGCGATCGCCGCAGCAGCGATTGCCCATCAAGGACGCAGACCTCTTTTGAAACTTGCGCTACCTAAAAAAAGCGAAGATTTTAAGCGATAAAAAAAGCCCCGGTGTTCGATTCCGGAGCTTTTGTGAAACTAGAAAAAATAGATCTTTATTCTACAAATTGCGCATACGGATCATCGAGCATCGCTTTTAAGGCCTGCATTTCAAAGTCATTGGAATAGGCTTGCGCAACGAACGCCTCACCTTCCATTTTCTCAGATGGAATAGCTTGCTGTTGCCGCTGCTGTTCTTCGTACTGCCGCATCAAGCAATAGCCTAAATTGTCGACCTGTTTGTAGAAGGCGCCTTCAGGGCCGCCCAAATCTTTAAGCAGATGGTGGTAGGCATCAATCTTCGCATCAACCCCTGCTCTTGGAGCCCTTTCGCTTTGCAGCTTGTTAATTTCAAAACGCAACTGATAAAGCTGCTCCACTTGCTGACGGGTTGCATTCACGGGCGTCCTTTCGTCTAAAAATCGAATATAGAGATTCTCCAATAAATGATCGAGGACCTGCAGTTCGATATCCATTTGATTTTCAAATGCTGGCTCATGCTGGCCAAAACCGCTCGAATGGTGGCCGAGCTGTTTTTGCATGGCCTCTTTTGTTCTGACCTGCAGAATTTTTTCACTGATGGTATCAAAAGCTTCTCTAAAACCTGCACCACAGCTTTCCATGTATTCATTATAGCGCATAAATGCTTGGTTTTTATGAGAATCGTTAACTCTTGCAAGTTCTAAATACTCTTGGCGCAACTGGCGCAATTCCTTGACAGCTTCTTTTATTACCGGAACGTGCTGGCGGAAGGCATCGGTCTGATCGGGAAATTGCTCTAAAACCTGCTTTGAAGAGAGCCTTTGCTCCTGATCAACCCATGCCATCTGATAAACCAAGCGGTCTAACGGGTAGTCGATTGCAGGAGCTTGGTCTGCTTGAAATAAGTTGTTCTGATGGACATTAAAGTATTCATGAAAGCTCTTGCAGAATTTACGCATGAAGCTTTCTTCCATCACAGTTTCCCTGTAGGCTACAAACATCTGCATGAACTCAGGGCTCAACAGCCGTTCTTGCTCGGGCACTTTGCTTTCCATTTGACAGATCATCAGCATCGCGGCCCATACATCATCTTTGGAATTGGCCAAGGCAACTGCTTCTTGTTCTTCCCGAGGTTTTCGTTTCTGCGATTGCTCTAGTTCATACGCTCTGACGCAATCCGGCGACCACATATGTTTGGTTCCGATGATCGCAGTCCCTAATCGATTCCTACCTTCTTCTTCTAAAAAATCAAGCAAGTCAATGATCCAAGCGACAACATCGTCATTTGCTTCTCTGTGAACGACAACGTTTTCAACTTTCATATCCCGATGGCATAACCCAACGGAATGCATTTGGAAAAGCCCTTCAACTAGGCTTCTGTAGAGTTTTAATCGCTGCTGTTTTGTCAGGTTGGCGACATCAAATTTTTCGAGGCTTGTTTCTCCTAATCGAGAGACCTTGACGCCAGCTTCAAAACTCATCATTTGGCAGACATTAGGAGCATTCTCTTTTGTCAAACGTTTTGCTAATTCGAGGCTCTGAGATTTGACTTCCCTCTCTTTTTCTAATAGTTCGACTTCTTCTGGAGAATGGGCGATATTTGCATAATTTTTTTCAATATTGACACCGCGCTTTTCGCCTTGCCGGCTATACCCGATCTGAAAGGAACTAAACGCCCCTCCGCCATCTGGTTTCCTGATGATAAGGAAGTACTTATCTTTTCCATTTTTTCTCATTCCCACTTTTTCAATGGCAACACAACCTTGTTTCACCAGCTTGAAAAACTCTCGTTCTCCTATCCTATCGCGTATGTCGTTGGCAATTTTTGCTACTGCATCGGAGGTAAAATCGTATCCCTTGAATTCTCTTGATAAGAACTTTGTGAGTTCGGGAGCCAAGCTCAATGGACGAAAGAAAGAAAGCACTTTGACATGTCTGGACGGTGCATCAAGAAGGGACTCATGCAAGGATTGCGGGCTCAAGACCTTCCTTTCGATCCTATCGATTTTTTGAGCGGAGGAAAGTTTTTGATCCTCATGGAATTCCCACATCGTCTCTAAAAGCTGCGGCTCTAACTGTCCCAAGCCGCCTTCCGATTCGGCTCTGTCGAATCTGCCGTCGCCCACTTCTGCAACTTTTTCTTTAGATTCTTGGAGGTATTGTTCTATGGATTGCTGGACCTCGCTTTCGTCTAGCTCTTCAATTTCAGGCAAGGGGCTTTCCCGTTTTTCCAGCCCTCCGATTTGCACAAAGTCATCGCTCTCCAAATCATGCACTGCAGGGCTTGCAACAGGCTCTATATCTCGATCCATTATCGAAGAGGGTTGGCTTGGCCCGCTAGAAAGCTCCATACCGCTTTGGGTAAGGCGATTGAGAAATTCGGTTGCGTTACGGCGGAATCCAAAAAGCTTATTTTGCTTCGGCTCTTGAGCTTCTGAGCTTGCCTGTTGCGGCTGGGAATCTTTTCGATTTACTCTAAACATAGCGAACACCTTAATTAATAATTTCAAACACAACACATTCTTTCGACATTAATTATAATTAAAATTATTAAAGATATCATAAAAATCACGATTAATTATTTGATTTTCATATCGCTTAAAATCAACTGCCAAACAGAATGCAAACTATTGATTTAGAATACGTTGAAATTGGAATCTAAAAAGACAAAAAGCCCTTATTCAAGGGCTTTCGGGAATAGATCTAATTAGTTTTCTAGGAGAATTTGCTCATAGTTTTCACAAATAAATGCAATGAGCTCTTCAGTTTGAAT
>JAFEGF010000253.1 GCA_018240225.1 Verrucomicrobiota bacterium | reverse complement strand
AACCATCGCAAGCACAATCGGACTGGAGATTTGCATGAGCAGATGAAAAAAGCTGCTGAAGGGCTCACTTCTGTCCGTCCTGAAGATATCAAGCTGCATCAACATTACTAGTGGGAGGAAGGTTCATGGCAAGCTCTAGGAAATCTAAGAGAACGAGTCGTACGAAGCGTTCTATAAAAGAAGAAAAAGAATTAAAAGAAATGAGCTCGCGCCGCAGCGGGTGGAAGCGCTTCTGGGACCGTTACTGCACAATGTAAGCTCAAAAGGGAGTTGAAAAACTCGCCCTAAAAAAATCATTGATGGCCTGTCTTATACATTAAAGACGGGCTATTTCTTTATCCGCTTTTTCATGAGCAGGCTGAGCGAATAGACGCAGGCTGCAAAGAGAGAGATCGTGGCCCCTGGCGGCCAATTCAGTTCGTAAGCCGCATACATTCCAGCTGTTGTGAAGACGCATCCTAGCAACACGGCCAAAAGCATCATGGAAGAAAGCCTCTGAGACAAGGTGCCGGCGACAGCTGCCGGGATGGCCAGCATGGCTATTACAAGGATAGCTCCGACCACTTGGATCAAGAGGACGACCGAAATGGCGACAAGGCATAAAAGCAGCAGGTACAGCAATCTGACCGACATCCCTTGCAGCTGGGCTTGGTCTTCATCGAAGCAGATGGCGAGGAACCGCCTATAAAAGAGGGCTACCAGTCCAATGATCAGGATGTCCAAAATAAGCAGCAGGCGGATATCGCTATGAGTGACCCATAAGATATTTCCGAATAAAAAATTGAGGAGTTCGACGTTGTATCCGGGGGTGAGGGCGATGAAGATCACGCCGACGGACATGCCGGTTGCCCAAAGGGCGGCGATCACAGTGTCCTCCCTTTCTTTGTACTTCAAATGGATCCATCCCATCAGCAGGGCGGAAAGAAGTCCGGCGAAGAGAGCTCCATAGAGGGGGGTGAGGATTTCCCATCCATAAGTCCTTTTCAGCCATAGGAAAATGCCCATCCCTCCCAATACGGAGTGGGCGATGCTTCCGCTGATTGCGACGATCCTCTTTACAACGACGTAGCTTCCAATGATCCCGCTGGCAAACGAAGCGGCAAGGCCTGCAAAAAGAGCGAGGAGGAGAAAGGGGTTTTTTGCAATCGCTTGGAAAAAGGATGTCTCTACCATGTAAAGTGGTCCTTGGAAGATAAAGGGGTGTGATAAAGGCCCAGAGCGAAGTGTTCGCACACCTCTTTTGCCTGCATTGTCGTGACTTGCCGATGTATGCAGAAAAGCCTCTTGGCCTTGTCGATAATCGACTGGAGGTCGTGAGTGACCATGACGATTGTCATGGTCCGGTTTAGCTCGGCGAGGAGTTGATGGATCTCCTGCTCGGCTATCGGGTCTACGCTTGCCGTCGGTTCGTCAAGAAGAAGGATTTTGGGATGATTGACGATCGCCCTTGCGATGAGCGCTCTTTGAGCTTGCCCTCCTGAAAGGGTGCCAAAGGATGCCTTTGCAAAGTCGGCAAGTCCGACTTTTTGCAGGGCCTCATAAGCGACCTCTTTGGTCCCTTTAGGGAACCCTCCCCACCAATGGAGCTTAGAAAGGCATCCCATGAGGACAACTTCAAGGACCGAGATCGGAAAGTCTTTGTCAAAGCGTAAAATTTGCGGAACGTAGCCGATCTGGCCTCGCGTATGCTGCGGTTCTTTCCCGAGGAGCTCGATATCTCCGTGGTCGGGTTCGAGCATCCCCATCAAGAGTTTCAATAAGGTTGTCTTTCCGCCGCCGTTCGGCCCAAAAATCCCGATAAACTCTCCCGGCTCGATCGTAAAATGGACGTTTTCGAGAATGGGGGCCTTATCGTAGCTAAATTTTAAATCGCGGACGGCGATGACGGGTTCTGGCATCATTTATTCAGCTTTTGAAGGTTTTGCAATAATTTCGGCGATCGAGCGTAAATTGTCCAGATAATCTTGAGCATACGGATCCACTGTGGCGGTCGGGACGCCGAGCTCTTGGGCGATCAGTTCTGCTCCCTTGTTGCTGTATTGGGGCTCCAAAATGACCCTTGCGACCTTATAGCGCCTAGCTTCTTCAAGCAAGTGGGTCACTTGTTGGGGAAGGGGCTCTTTTCCCTCCATTTCCACCGAGAGTTGGACAAGGCCGTAGTCTTGGCAGAAGTAGGCAAACGCAGGATGGGAGACAAGAATCGCCTCTCCTTTCCTTGGAGCAAGGAGGGTGGTGATCTGCGCATCGAGCTGGTCGAGCTCAGCAAGAAAATGGCTTAAGTTTTTCTCGTAGAGGTCTTTATTGTCAGGGAATACATCGATCAGCGCGTTTGCGATCGTCGCGGCTTGCACTTTGGCAAGTTTAGGGCTGAGCCAAATATGGATATCTTTTCCTTCGTCGTTGCCATGGCAATGGTGGTGTTCGTCGGAATGGCCGTCAACTTCGCAAGAGGATAGGAGGTGGATCCCTTCCGTTACATCGACGATGCGTACTTCTGGGTTTTGCTCCTGGATGACCTTAAGCACCTTTTGATCGAACGACTCTCCAAGGCGGATCCAGATAGATGCATTCCTGACCTTTTCGACCTCTTTGGGCTTTGGCTCATAGATGTGGGGGTTTGCGCCTTCCGGGATCAAAGTGGTCACAGGCTGGCTGTCCCCGGCGATCCGATGCACAAAAAATGCATAAGGGGCAATGCTGACGAGTACAGTTTTTTCTTTTTGCGGAGGGATTTCAGGTTGGCAGCCGCCTAAGCATAGGGCAGACAAAAATAGGAAAATCGCTTTTTTCATAAAGTCCTTGATTTATACATAAATGAACTCAAAATTTGGTTTTTGACTGCGTCGCCAGCCACTGAATTTGAACCCACCTGCATCGCCCAACTTATTCACTTTGTCCACCGGTTTGCAGCCAAGGCTGCTGCAC
>JAFEGF010000252.1 GCA_018240225.1 Verrucomicrobiota bacterium | reverse complement strand
ATTCAAACTGAAGAGCTCATTGCATTTATTTGTGAAAACTATGAGCAAATTCTCCCAGAAAACTAATTAGACCTATGAACCTATCCTAATAAAATTTTTCGTCGAGTTTTCGGTTCTTTCCTCGAAAGCCCTTGAATAAGGGCTTTTTGTCTTTTTTGATTCCAATTGCAACGTATTCTAAATCAATAGATTGCATTCTGTTTTTTTAGTTGATTTTGATCGATGTGCAAATCAAATAATTAATTATGGTTTTTATGATATCTTTAATAATTTTAATTATAATTAACATTGAAAGAGGGTGTTGTAATTTAGTTTATAAATTAAGGCGGTCGCTATGTTTAGAGTAAATCGAAAAGAATCCCAGCCGCAACAGGCAAGCTCAGAAGCTCAAGAATCGAAGCAAAAAAAGCAGTTTGGATTCCGCCGGAACGCAACCGACTTTTTCAGTCGCCTGACCCAAAGCGGTATGGAGCTTTCTAGCGGGCCAAGCCAACCCTCTTCGATAAAGGATCGAGATCTAAAGGCCGTTGCCAGTCCTGCAGTGCATGATTTGGAGATCGATGACTTTGAACGGATCGGAACGACGGAAAAAAGGGAAAGCCCCGAACCAGAAATAGAAGAACTTGATGAAGGCGCCATCAAGCAATGGATAGATGAAAGCCGAGGGATTCCCGATGGTAAAGAGCCTGAAAGCAAGCTTGAAAGAGCAGAATCGGAAGGCGGCGTTGGACATTTAGATCCGCAGCTTTTAGAGACGATGTGGGAATTCCATGAGGATCAAAAGCGCTCTCAAGTCCAGAGAGTTGATCAGGTCGAAAAAAAGGTTTTGAGCCCAAGTGAACAAGATCTTTCCAAATCTCATGGAGAAATACGGCCTATTAAAGTGCTTTCCTTGGCTCTTCCTGTAAGGTTTGCGCCAGAGTTAACAAGTTTTTTAAAGAGTGAGTTTAAGAGCTATCGCTTTGAACCAGGTGCGGTAGCAAAGATAGCCAGCGATGTGCGCAAGCGGATAGGAGAAAAGCAGTTTTTCGAGCTCGTGAAAGAAGGCAGAGTTAGCATTGAGCGGGTTGGCATGAGAAAGTCTGGAGAAGAGGACAAATACTACCTCATTATTAAAAGAGCTGATGCCAGCGGGGCATTTAGCTCCTTTCAGATCGGATATAGCCGCCGAGGAGAGAAGCGGGGCGTCAACATCGAAAAGAACTACGCTAACATAGCCCATTCGGCAGAAGAAATAGAGCTATTGCAGAAAGAGCGGGAGGTCAAAATTCAGAACCTCGAGCTATCTAAACGTCTTACAAAAGATAATGCTCCCAACGTTTGCCAGATGATGAATTTTGAGGATGGCGTTAAGGTCTCGCGGCTTGGAGATGTAAGCCTCGATAAATTAGATCTAACACAACTGACAAAAGCTGAGCGATTGAAGCTATACAGGAGCATTTTTGAAGGGATTTTCCAAATGCATTCCGTCGGACTATGCCACAGAGACCTGAAATGTGAAAATGTCGTCGTTCATATCGATCAAAGTGGAAAAGCTGTTGCTTGGATCATTGATATTCTCGACTTCTTGGAAGAAGAAGGAGTGAATCGGCTAGGCACAGCAATCATTGGATCCAAGCATATGTGGTCACCAGATAGTGTTGAAGCTTATGAAAAAGAGCTAGAGCAAAGGAATCAACCAGTCAAAGAGCCTGTTGCCTTGGCCAACCCGAAAGATGACATATGGGCGGCCATGCTGATGATCTGTCAATTAGAAAATAAACTTCCAGAGAAAGATCGGATGCTAAGTCCTGAGTTCATGGAGATGTTTAAAACATACAAAGAAAACGTGATGGACGAAGGTTTCATCAAACGGTTCTGCATCAGTTTTCATGAATATTTTAAAGCGCATCCGCATAGCTTATTTGAAGCAGAGCGTCCGCCAGCAACCGATTATCCGTTAGACCGGCTGGTTTATCAGATGGCTGCGACTCAGCATCAGGCTAGACCTTCCGCAAAAGAAGTATTGGCGCGGTTTCCTGAGCATCCGTCTTCCTTCCGTCTTCCTGTTCCAGTTTATCGAAAAGCAATTATCGAATTGCATCGGATGCGGGCAGAATTTTTAGAATTGGCAAAGCGGGGAGATCCTCGCAAGGCAGAAGCAGCGGAACGTTACAATGCACTCAAGCAAGAATGCGGAGAAGAATTTGAAGAGGCGTTTTCCGCTGCATGCGCAAAAGTTGTGGAGCTCAACGCTAAAGAAGCGATGCAAAAACATGTCAGTATGCATTCGAGCAGTTCAAGCCAATCTGAAGATGATTGGGGAAACGGCGCTGATATCGAACTTCAAGCTCTCGACCATCTTTTGAACAATCTCTACATCCGCTTTTTAGACGAAAAAACTCCTGTTAATGCAACTCGCGGGCAAGTTGAACATTTGTATCAGTTGCGTTTTGAGATCAACCAACTGCAAGGTGAAAGGGCTCCAAGAGCAGAGGTTGATGCGAAGATTGATGCCTACTACCACCTGCTTAAAGATTTGGGCGGCCCTGAAGGCGCTTTCTACAAACAGCTCGATGAATTGGGATATTCCATTTTGCTTCGTTACGAAGAACAGCAGCGGCAGCAGCATGCAAATCCATCTATAAACATTGAGGGCGAGGCATTCGTTGCGCAAGCCTATTCCAATGACTTCGAAATGCAAGCCTTGAAAGCGATGCTCGAAGATCCGTATTTACAATTTGTAGAATAGATCTTTTTCTTCAAGTTTTTCAAAAGCCTCGGTGCTTGTTACCGCGGCTTTTTTATATCTTCGACTTTTTTTGGTAAGGCAAGTTTCAAAAGAGGTCTGCGCCCTTGTTGGGCAATCGCTGCTGCGGCGATTGCATAAGCTGAGGCTACGTTTAACGAGTTCTTCGAGCCGACGAGCGGGATCTGAATGCAGGCATCGACTTGGGCTAATA
>JAFEGF010000251.1 GCA_018240225.1 Verrucomicrobiota bacterium | reverse complement strand
GGTGGAAGGATTCGAACCTCCGAATGGCGGTACCAAAAACCGCTGCCTTACCACTTGGCGACACCCCATCACATCAATGGGTCAATTTATAATGGCATCATCTTAAACACCAGTAGAATATTTTGCAACGCGAAACTCGTCTAGCATCAGAGCTTTTGAAGTTCTAAAAATGATTTTACTGGCCCAAGCAGAACAGTTTCTGGATGCAAGCATTAGCGCAAAAAACTTGGGTTTCTACTGGATAACTATGGTCTTTTTACCCGGCTCTATCAGGGCTTATACGAGATGCTCTTGGTGTTATAAAAAAATTTTAATGTCGTTTTTTAGAACACGTAAGAGAACTCTATCAGCCCTTGATTGTCGTAGTAGTGGTTGCTGACCTCAAAATCCCAATCCAGGGTCATCGAGAAGCAGGTGTTGTATAAGAAGGTCACGCTTCCTCCCACATTCAAAGTATTCCGATCCGTATGGGGGCCCTTGTTCCTAAACGACCCGACGGCCGCGCCCAGCTTAGAATAGGAAGCTTTGACATTCACCGATTCAGTAAAAAAATCGTATAGCCACATCGCCCTGGCCTCGGGAATAAAAAAGCCCCAGGAGGTCTCATAGTCGTATGCGGCCTTCAAACCAAGGCTGGACTCTAAAAATTGGTAATTTTGGCCTGTGAAACGCAAATTCAATGTTTTGGCCCCCGACTCTTTATGGGAATCGATATGCAGGTACGAATAGATCAAGCTTGCGATCGGAGTGATCTCAAATCGATTGGAGCAATACTGGTATCCCGTATCGATGAACGCAGAATACTCCTTCCCATTATATGACGAACGGGCGGTGCGGTCGATCAGATGAAAATCAATGTGCCTTTTTCCATCATAATGGTTCCAAGCAAATGAAAGGCCGATATCAGCAAACCAATGGACTTTATCAAATGTGCTATAGAATGTTCCTTCATACTGATGAATGTGGGTGTGATTAGCCGGAGTGTTACGGTTAAGCTTATCTTTTCTGATAGACGAGTAGGCGTAGCCCAAGCCGCCGCCGCAGCGATAAAATTCGTTAATGGGCTGCTCTGCAGCAACGGTTACCCCTAAAGTGTTGGCTTTGTATCCTTTTCCGGAACCTTGGTTGTCCCGTTTACCATAATACCTGAACCCATCGGTCCAGACTTTCAAACCCTTGCACTTATCAACGCACGCATCCTTCGGACCGCATAATTTTTGGCTTGCGCATAAGGATCGGTCCCGCTGCAAGTGCTCTAAATAAATCCGCTGAAACTGCTTGGTCGTATTGAAACTTTCCCGGGCAACGCCGACCAGAGCTGGCGCTGGATACAATTGGTACAAATAGTCAACGTATCCTTGATAGGTCGGGCTTCCTAGCTGCCCTTCAATAAAGTCCAGATCGGAACCTGGAAATGCATAAGCAACTGTCAGCAGCTCATAAAGAGGATCTTTGTCGAAGGGGGTATTGTCCATCCACCACTCTGTCGCGGGGACTACAGCAGAAGTCTGCCTGCCGTTCAGCACGATATTCCCATTCGTGTTTTCTCCTGTAAAATACACTCTCCAGTCATTGGTTGTAACGTTTATCGGCGCGCCGCTTGTTCCTCCTGAAGGAGAATACACGATTTGAATTTGCGGATCACCTCGAGGAGCCGTCAGATAGTCAAAATGATACTTGATGTTGATTGTGCCGGTATAAGCAGACGTGCCCGAAACATTCACCGAAGAGGCATTCATAGAATTATGTGTAATCATAAAACTAGGACTGGCAAGGTTCAAATTGCCGTTAACAGCGATGGCACCTATTCCTAAGTCTAGGATAGAGGCAACAAGATTGCCATTGATCACGGCACCTTCCTGTCCCACTGAATCGGTAGTTGCATATTTGAGAACAAAGACCACGACATCGCCATTAACCGTTGTGACCCTCTTGAGATAAAGCTGCCCGTTAGAAGGATTGTTTCCAATTGTCCCCGTGGCAACAACATTATCAGCCAGTTCTAGAATAGAGCTGCCAGATCCAGCAACTGTAAATACAACGCCCCCAGGCCCTAAATCAAGATCTGCGTTGAGAGTCGCTTTTCCCAAACCAAAAAAAGTCAGCGTGTTACAGTGGACAGGTCCTGAGAAATTGACATTTCCATCTCCAATACCAATCGTATCAAGAAAAAAAGCTGGAGTTCCAACTTTGCCTTTCACATCGATTCCAGAAGATCCTTGGTGAAAGCTGACATTGCCTAAAAAATTGGCATCCGTTGTAATTCCGTCGGTATTATTGTCTTTATTGATTGCATTTCCCTGTGAAACCGAAAGGGTGCACTCGCCTGCTGCTTGGTTGATAAAGCTGACCCCGCTGCTTTCTCCATTTGAGTTCAGCTCTACGGTAATCGGACCTCCGGAACCATCAATCGTTTGGACTGCAGAAGCTGCTGAGCATGTAAGAACAAAAGCAAAACATGAAATAAGGAAGGGTTTCTTCGATTTCAAAGCAACTCCTTAACTTCTAAAAAATGTAGGAAAATTCTACCAGCCCTTGCTGGTCGAAGTAGTGGTTGCTGAGCTCATAATCATAGTCCAAAGTCATCGATAAACAAGAGTTTCGAAGGAAGGTCAAGCTCCCCCCTACATTCAACGTATTCCGATCTGTATGGGGGCCCTTGTTCCTAAATGAACCGACAGACGCGCCCAGCTTAGAATAGGAGGCCTTGACATTGACCGATTCTCTAAAAAAATCGTATAGCCACATCGCCCTGATTTCAGGAATAAAAAAACCCCAAGAGGTCTCATAATCATATGCGGTCTTTAAACCGAGGCTCGACTCTAAAAATTGGTAGTTTTGGCCTTTGAACCGCAAGTTTAACGTTTTGGCTCCCGACTCTTTATGGGAGTTGATATGCAAATAGGAGTAGATCAGGCTTGCGATCGGAGTGATCTCAAATCGATTGGCGCAATACTGGTATCCTGTATCG
>JAFEGF010000250.1 GCA_018240225.1 Verrucomicrobiota bacterium | reverse complement strand
TCTATGGAATATGGGAACAGAGACATGTCGGGAGGATTGGCGCAGCCGGGACCTGGAAATGTCGCATGGATCAATTCTTCCTTGCAAATCTCCCCGAAGGAGCAAGTGGACTTCATCCAAAACATCGTTCGCGGCAAGCTCCCTGTTTCGGACCATGCCCTTGAAATGACAAAAGCGATCTTATTTAAAGAGGAGTTGGCCGAAGGATGGAAATTATACGGAAAAACCGGATGGAGCGGCTTCGACATCGCAAAGAATGGCAAAACATTGGAGCATAGTTGGTTTGTAGGATGGATCGAAAAGGAGCACCGCTTTTTTCCATTCGCCTATCTCATCCGCGACAAAAAAATAAACCTCGATCAACGGATCCCAAGGGTCAAACAGCTGCTGATGGAATCTCACGTGATGACTGATATACTCAACGATTGACAACGTCCAAATGAGAGGGGCTATGGAAGGAATGATATTGAAAGTGTTGATTCTAGGCGGCACCAGCTTTCTTGGGCCCCATCTCGTTCATGAATTGCAGCAAAATGGCCACGAAGTAGCCACATTTACAAGAGGAAAGCAAAACACCGAATTTTCACATATTGAGCAGCTTCATGGAGACAGAGACGGCAACCTTGAGGCCATCAAGAGAAAAAATTGGGACGCTGTCATTGATACTTCCGGGTATCTTCCAAGAGTAGTCAGGGATTCATCGGAAATTCTGGCCAACTCCGCCAAACACTATACGTTCATCTCTACGATCAGTGTCTATCAAGACTTCCAAGAACAGAGGATCGATGAAAGCTATCCTCTGGCCAAGCTCGAGGATGAAAGCAACGAAGAGATCACCGAGAAGACATACGGCGCATTAAAAGCTGCCTGCGAAAAGATCATTTTCGATTACTTTCCCGATCGATCGCTGATCATACGTCCTGGATTGATTGTAGGTCCCATGGATCCGACCGATCGGTTTTCCTATTGGCCTATCCGCATCAATGAAGGCGGTGAAATTTTAGCGCCAGGCTCCCCAACGCAGCCTCTACAGTTCATTGATGTCCGCGACCTTGCAAAATGGATTGTTGCGATGGTCGAAAAGAAGGCCATCGGCATTTACAATGCAACAGGTCCTGCAACTCCCCTCACGTTTGAAAAGCTGTTGCAGGAATGCCAAAAGGTAAGCCATGCAGCTTCTGTCCTAACCTGGGTGAGCGAAGATTTTTTAATCCAACATCACATCCAAGACTGGACAGAGCTGCCTCTATGGCTTTCTTATAAAAGGAATATGCCCGGCTTTTTAAACGTGGATGCAAATAAAGCGCTTCAGGCCGGACTTACATTTCGCCCGCTTTCTGAGACCCTTGACGCCGTATTAGATTGGGAGTCAAGAAGAGGCTCCAAGGGGAGGATCGGATTAGCCCCTGAAAAGGAGCAAACCCTTTTAAAACAATGGGGACAAGTTGGGCTAAGAGACTATTAACAGATTTAGTTTCTGTCGATTTTTTGGACTTTTTCAGGAAATTTTCTCAAAAAAGCGACGAAACCTAAATCCGTTAATAGTCTCTAATACCTGAACAACCTAATGAGTCAGGAACTTGACGTTGGCATCCCCGATGTTTTTCTCCTTTTTTTGATGTTGCAATGTGCGAAGGCTTCTGATTTAATCGAAACTCTTAACAAAAAATTTACTTTTCATTGATCAACATCCCACAATTTAAGGAGAACGATGATGATGAAACCCAGCCTTAGCTTCGCAGCGCTGCTTGCGGCTTCCACGATCTTTGCAGATTATTTTCCCCCGCAGGAAACAGATCAGCAAATTCAAGCTACGATCAAATTTCTTTCCGATTCCAATGCTCAGTCAGGAATCCTTTACTCCGGAACTTGCGGCGGTTTGTCCGGTAAAAATCTACCCCTCAGCTATTTTTCCACTCCCGACTATTGGGCCTTATATGTTGGCGCTCTGCCGGGCAACAATATGACGGTCGTCGACCAGTACGATCCGAATGCCTATACGTTGACGCCTCTTCCCAACTCGCCGGGAGCAAACCTGCAAGTTGAGCGTGTGAACGTCAACTACGGGACCGACATTTATGACGCCGCATGCTGGCAAATAGCCCTTGGCGTCTACGGAAAAGCATCTTCGCAAGCAAACATGTTCACCCTTGCTGAAAATCAAACAGAGCTGCTTACCTTAGGCTATGATGGAAATGGCGACCAGTCCACTTTAAATGCTAATCGCGCAACGACCAAAGCGGATGGGACCTTCGGTTACAATGGAGCTGACATTTCCAATCCTCGGAATGCCTATTTCTTCCGCATGGTGACAAGGAGTTGGCTGTCCGTTGATCCTTTCATGAACACTTCCTATATCTCATACATTACTGCCAATGGCCTGCCTTCCGGCAATCCAGAATATGCCCGCGGTAAAATCACCTGGTTGGACTGGAAGCCGATCACCGGAGAGAACGCTTGGGCGTTTCTGATCGGACCTATCCAAATGGAGCGCTTAAAAGCTCAGCAGCAGAAACAAAATTACGTCCCTTTCAGATCTGATGCGGTGCAAAATGCCGTCGATGCGCTTGTAGCGTTTGCAAACATGCAGTCTCCCATTGGAGCAATCTACTATGCATGCAAAGGATCTTTGGGCAACCAAGGGGACCAGCCGGTAGACCCTTATGGCGTTTCTGTAGAAAACAATGCTTCTACCCTGGCAGGCCTCCTCGTCCTGCAGCAGACACTGCAAGAAGAGCTGAAATATGAGCAAGACCTCTCAGATCCTCTGAAGACCATGATTCAAGATACATTGAAACAGATCGATGTGATGATCAATGGCGGAGTCTCTGTTCAAGGGTATCAGACAGAGGGGCTCCTCGCTTTCTTTAAGAAATATGCTTGGGACAGCGCAAACGGCATTTTTCTGCAGGGCGGCCTTGCCAACAAGCCCAATAACCCAACGTGGGTCCCCACCGCAGAGCCCAAAGCAGTCGATGTATGCACATGGGGAGCTTCTGTTTTAGG
>JAFEGF010000249.1 GCA_018240225.1 Verrucomicrobiota bacterium | reverse complement strand
CGGTTTGGAGAGCCCAAGGGATTTGCGATCATTGGGCTGTTTGGAACGCTGACCTATACGTTTGTCCAAGTCTCAACGCCGGTGCAGTTTCTGCAAGACTTGACCAACGCTTACATTGCAACGCTTGGAATTGTGCTTTTATTGGCCTATCTGACCCGATTGATTGTGAGGCATCGGCCGCGGCCCCTGGAGAAGACGATCAATATCGCGACGTGGTTATTCGGATGTTTGATAGCGACGTTGTACGAGGTCCAGCATTTCCTGAAGGGCACAGATGCGTTGTTTGCAGGAATCAATGCGAGCTTGCTGTTTTACATGGGGACTATTTTTATCGAAGAGACGCTATGGGCTGTAAAAGTGCGGTTCGGTGTTCGCAAAGTATACCGAAACAACTTGAAAAATCGGGAATTTGACAAGGGGGCGCCATGAATTTGAGCCAGGCAAAGCCGGCGACGAAACAGCTCAACTTGAATAAGTTGGGCGATGCAGGCGGGTCTCAAAGTCATTGGCTGCCCAACGTGGTCAAAAACCAATTTTTCAAGTTGTTTCGGTATAAAAAGAGGGTGACCTGAATGCAAAAAAGCGCAGCGGCTTCGCATGAGCTCACCGATACCCATCAGTCGATCTGGCAGCTATCTGTGATCCAGCTTAGCGGCTGGATGAGCCTGCCTATTTTGGCGACGAGCGTCCTGATCCTGCAGGTCAACACATTTTACGGCGCCATCATGACCATCATTGTAGGCAATGCGGTCCTCTGGTTCATCCGGCTGGGGATTATCATGATGAGCCATCGGGGCAGGCAGAGCACGCTGGACATTTCCCGGGCCTACTTAGGCGATCGGGGAGCTTACATTATCGGAGCTCTTCTGCTAGTCTCGACGTTGGCTTGGTTCATCGCCCAGACGACAGGGGCGAGCAAGACCCTTGTCCACCTTATCGATATCAAAGAAGCGCCGGGAATCAACCAGTTCATCCAAATGAGCGTCCTTTTGGGAATTGCCAGTACGTTTCTCTGCATGGAAGGGATAACGGCGTTGAGAAAGCTGACGATGCTCGCTTTTCCCTTTATCGTGGTCGCTTTCATTGTCGCTTTATTGGTCGTGCCTTTTGAAATACCAAAAGATGGCACACAGGAGCTATCGCTTGCCGGGATCGGCCTTGTGCTTGGGGCCCATTTGGGGATTACTTCCGATCTTCCCACATTTTTCAGACATAGCCGCTCATTAAGAACATCGGTTGCTGCGCTGACGGTCATTCAACTCGTCAGCTTAGCGCTTGCGATCTGCGGTCTTTACTTTGGGGCAATCATGCAAGAAGGGTTTGCGATCAATTCTGCGGTCGTTTTGGGAACGGGAAATGAATCCTTAAGGTTTTCGTTGATCATTCTGGTGTTCTTATCGGTTATCTGCGCCAACGTCGCCAATGTTTATTCCGCATCGGTTGGATGGGAGGTCATTGCGCCTTCTGCCCTTGTCGGCAGGAAAGAGTATTTGATCTTAGGCCTTGGACTGACCACAGTTTTTATCATGGTCTCCGATCTTCTTTCTGTGGAGCTTCTTTTGGAAGCGTCGGACAGCGCCCTTGTCAATTTGTGCATGATCCTTGTTTTGGGATATGTGTTGGGTAGGATTTTGAAAAGAGCGCCCAGCAGTTTCGACAAGCACACCTATCTAACAGCCTGGTTCCTTTCAACTGTAGTGAACACGTTGGAGTACGCAGGCATAGCAAAGCTGGAGAACTCTCCATTGATCGTCAGCCTTGCCATCATCGTGTGCACGATCGGCGTTGCGCAATTTGGCAAGATGGTAATCAATATCGTTACTACTAAATTAAAATTATAATAAATTTTTACAAGCGAAAATAATTTCCTTAGAGATGTTCTCTGAATGCGAACGTCTCTTAGCTCGACTTTGTATTTTTTTAGCTCGCATGCATTTTCTATTTATCTTGGAGGCCTTCAAGTTAAAAAAAGTACAAAGTCGAGCTTGGACATGCTATGATGATGCCGTCATTTATTCTTCTTAGGTTAAAGATTGAAATATCTTTTTATTTTTCTTATCCGCCTCTACCAGCTCACTTTAAGCCCATTCTTGGGCAAGTGCTGCCGTTTCTATCCGAGCTGCTCCGATTACGCCATCGATGCGGTCAAAAAACATGGAGCTTGGAAAGGTTCTTGGCTCACGGCCAAGCGTCTTGTTAAGTGCCAGCCCTGGCATCCTGGCGGCGTCGACGAAGTCCCTTAGTAAATTTTTTACTTAAATCAACAAACACCTGAATAAAAACAACTTCCAAATAAAATCAAAACACAATTGATTTCATAATTACATTAAGATATTATTCCATGAATTAAACTGAGGAAATAATGTCATTAGCAACAACTAATTATAACCCTTCTTACGCAAGAAATCCAATCTGCGAAGGATTTCATTCTTTCCGCGTTGCCGCAGAGACCACTTTCAATGATACAGTCCCCAAAGTTCAAGACTTTATCGGGTCTTCTATCGGCCAAGGAATGATCGGGTTCGGATTGGGTTTGGGAATGCATCTTGTCTATGGACCGATTACAGAAAGAATCCTCACAGCGATGGGTTATGTGGTTTCAGACTCGGGCGCTGCAGATCCTTTCATGTCGATGGGACTCCCTTCAAAGATCCTTCTTATGCCTTTGATATGCATCCTAGGCCCAATTCAAGAGGAGCTAGGATTTAGAGGCGGTCTTCAAGGGTTTTTTAAAGACGCCTTTGAGTCGTTTTACCTTGATCGAGGTCTACAAGATTCTTCTGCAAAGATGGCAGCGCGCTTGACGTCGGTATTTGTCACATCTGTCATTTTTGGGCTTGTCCACTTCTCCAACGCCATCATCTTTTGGTGCAATCCCGTTCTTTTCCTTCCGCAAGTGATTGCAGCTACGATCATGGGCCTTATCTTCGGCCTTGCTAAAGAGATGACCGGAGACTTGGCTATGCCGATTGGGATGCACATTGGCAACAACACGCTCGCCTGGGCCAATATGGTCAGCGCTCATG
>JAFEGF010000024.1 GCA_018240225.1 Verrucomicrobiota bacterium | reverse complement strand
GTCCCAAATTTCCTGGTCGAAAATCCCATACTGATAGCGGAGTCCGTAAGCGATTGCGGGATACTGCTGGGTCGCAAGCGAATCAAGAAAACACGCCGCAAGCCTGCCAAGGCCGCCGTTTCCGAGTCCCGGATCTGGTTCGAACCTCTGCTCCTGCTCATAATTGCGGTTCATCCCTTTCATCACATGGCGGACAAGGTCTGTGGCATGGATGTTCGTGATATTATTTCCCAAGAACCTTCCGGGCATGTACTCCATGCATAAGAAGTAAAGGGTGCGGACCTTATTGTTTTTGTAGGTGTGATTCGTTGCAGTCCAGTTGATCATGATCTCTTCACGCAGCGTTAAAGCAAAGGCGCGATAAAACTCTTCGGGGGTTGACTCGTCAACAGTCACTCCCATCGTTGTGATGAGGTAGTGCTTGATCTTATGCTTGAGCGAATCAGCTTTGATCTCAAGATGTGGTTCCACTTCATCCTCCAGAACTGCTTTGCATTATTTTCTTATTTATGCGATTAGTTTCGATATAGCACAAGAGTGAAACTTTAGCGAGTATTTAGATGCAAAAATTTGAACTGATTGTCATTGGCACAGGTCCTGCAGGGGAAAAAGCAGCTGTCAAAGCGGCATATTTCGGACATAAGGTTGCCATCATCGAAAAGGAACAAGTTTTTGGCGGCGCTGAAGTGGTAACCGGAACCCTTCCTTCTAAAACCCTCAAAGAGACCGCTCTTTATTTCTCGGGGAAATATGAAAAGGGGCTCTTCGGGATCGACCGGGACCTGCAGCATGAAGCATCTGTCGATGATTTTATGTTCCGGAAAAATTTTGTCTCTGAGACAGCCGCAAAAGAGATCCAAGACAATCTAAAGCGCCACGGCGTCACCATTTTTAAAGGGACCGCTTCGTTTGAAGATCCCCACACTTTGCGGATCACAGGTCCGGATGCCCAGGTCATCCAAGGCGACTATATCATCATTGCGACAGGATCCTACCCGTACCATCCTTCTAGCATCCCTTTTGATGGAAAACGGATCCACGACTCTGATTCGATCCTGCAAATTACCCGTTTCCCCTCCTCTCTTTGCATTGTCGGCGCCGGTGTGATCGGATGCGAATATGCGACGATCTTTTCGACGATGGGAACAAAAGTCTATCTCGTCAATGACAAGGAACATATCCTTCCCCATGTCGATCATGAGATCTCTGCATCGTTAGTCCAACAGATGCAGGCTGGCGGTGTCGAAATCTTATTCAATACGAGCATCGCCTCGCTCACCCCTCCCAAAACAGCCCAAGATATGGTTGAAATCACCTTGAAGTCCGGCGAGAAGCGACGAGCCGATATGTTCCTCTATGCAGCCGGCAGAAGCGGTAATATCAAAGAGCTCCACTGTGAAAAGATCGGTCTCGAAGTGGGCCCCCGCGAACAGATGATCGTTGACAAGCAATACCGGACAAACATTCCTAATATCTACGCTGTCGGCGACGTGGTGGGCTTCCCCGCCCTTGCTAGCACAAGCATGGACCAGGGACGCGTTGCAGTCGCCCACATCTTTCAAACTCAGGACCTGCACAACCTTCCGACCTATTTTCCCTACGGGATCTACACGATTCCCGAAGTATCGATGGTCGGAGTGACCGAAGACGAAGCGGTACGCGACAAGTTGAACTACATGACCGGCATTGCGCGCTATGCTGATATGCCTCGAGGAAAGATCTTAGGGGCAAAAGCGGGATTTCTAAAATTGGTCTTCACCAAAGACGACCTTAGGGTCCTAGGCGTCCATATCATCGGCCACATCGCGACTGAATTGGTCCATTACGGCGTAATCCTCGTCGAAGAGAAGAAAAACCTCAACGACATCATAGGTCAGGTCTTCAACTTCCCCACTCTGCACGACCTCTACAAATATGCTGCCTACGACGGCTTAAGCAACGTTGCTGGACACAAAGTCAAGCCTTAAGAAGCAGTTGAACCTGTTTCTTAATTGACCCAATGCAACACATTTCGAAGGATGCTCCAGCGGGGCGGCTTCTCTTCAATTTCAACACCCTGGATCCAATAAAGATATTGTTCTTTGGCAAACCCCGATTGGTTTTTGAGCATGATCCAGCTCTGCATAAAATTCAGCCAATCATCAGCACCCAAGCAAACGGGATAAGAATAGAGCTTTTTCCCTAAAGTGAAATCGTAATCGATCACTGTATAGTTCGGATGCTGCAAACACCAGACAAATGCCGACAAGTAACCCCATAGCATCGCATCGCATTCCTTATCGGCAAACTCTCCTGGATCGTCCAGCGACACATATGTTGCGTTCGGAAAATGGCGAAGGACTACCTCTTCATATGCCCCGACAGCGCCGATCCGAAGTCCTTTTCTCTGTTCGATGCGAGCTAAATCTAAAAATTCTTCCTGCTTAACTGAAGGCACGACAAGGACATTATTCTGTTCGATATAGGGGGAGACAAAGTCCATATAGCGGAGCCTGTTCTCGTTCATGATGATGGCAGACATCGCAATATCGTATTTCCCCTCAAGAAGATCTTCGCCGAGATGCTGATAACTTAATGGAACAAATTCCAATTTGCAGTCGAGATCTTTAGCGAGCTGATAGGCAAATGCGATATCATAGCCGACCAAGTCCCCTTCCATGTTAAAGAAGCAGAAGGGGATATTGATCGCATGGTAGCCAACTCTTAATACTCCAGAGTTCAAGATCCGGCTTAACGGCTCTTCGCGAAGGGATGTTTGATCGACGGGCGGGATCGTCTCTCCTGGACGGTATATCTTTACCTCGACATCCTGTTTAAGTTCGTCTGGCATCGACAAACTGACATAGAGGTCTGAAAAGTTGTCCTCTAAATGGATCATCGGCTTAATGATCACGATGGCAGCTATTAAAAAAGCAAATGCTCCGCTCAATCCAAAGATGAGCCTTTTCCATTTCACTTTCAACACGCCGTAGTATGCGCTGAGCACTAGGACGATCAGGGTATAAAGAGAAGCTACGCTGAGAAGAACTTGAAAATTCATGGTCGCAACAGAGGTTTGCTCGAATAAGGAAAACGATTCGGGCTGAAATTTCAATTGGGAGATTAAAAACGAGACTGCCGTTACAGAAGAATAGGCTGTGCCAAACGACATCGGCAGTGTCAAAAACGGGAGAAAATACTCTTGGGCCCCAAGGATCGGGTGGCGTGTGTAGAAGGAAAGAAAGAAAACAAAGAATAAGATGAAGAAATTTCCGATCTGAGAAAATGTGAAGGCCAGCGGCATGACGGTCTGGCCTGTGTTCTCAAAAGAAGAGCTTTCCAGATCATAGCGCTTTGCCAATCTCTTCAAAGCATAATAGAGGAAAGGAAATGCCAGGCTGGGCATAGCCGTTGCAAAAGGGATCAAGCAAACGATCCGAAACTCGCTCATCACCTCGCTCCATTTAAAATTCGTCAAGCTCGTCCATAGGATCGGCAGCAAGACAAAAACGTAGAACAAGGCTCCTAGAATGAATGTAAAGATGTAAAACTCGACCTTTGCCAAATGCTGAAAATCGACTGTTCCTGTCGTTACGGCAACATGGGCAAAGATCGGTAATGGAGCTGCAATCGCCAGCCAGGTCAGGATCGTTTCCATCGCATCATTAATGCGCGATAGAAGGACAAGAAGCGGCTCTTTTTTCTCTAAGACCATGATCGCAAGGCCTGCAATAAGCCCGAAGACGGCGACCGCAGGGACCACGTTGTTCGCAAGGTCGTAAAAAAAGTTTTGCGGGATCACATAGCTTAAAAAATGGCTGACAAACTCCTCTTGCGCCATGGCATTCTTTTCAATGAACGCAGTAACTAGCGGCGGGATCAAGTAGATCATCGCGTAGACGACGGCAAAGCCTAAGCACCAGATGAGCAAGAGAAATATCCATCCCCGGCCAAGCAGCTTTCTAGCAATCTCCCCATTCAATGAACCAAGGCCGTGCATCAGCAAAAAAGGGATGTAGGGCAATAAGACCATTTGTAGAAGCATGAAAAAGATCTTGCCGATCGGCTGGAAAACACGGCAATAGGGCCCAAAGAACAGCCCGGCTACAATTCCCAAAACAATAGCAAGAAGCACTGGGTAAAGAAGGGTGGCCCGGCTTATATTGCGCGTATCAAACATTCAACGGTTCCTTAAATACGATCTCATAGACCGACATATAATTCTTTTCTTGAATCCTTTCAAGAACAGGAAATCGTAAAATTTCTTGTCTTTTCTTCTTCATCTGGTATGCTGCCTTGCAAATAACTTGAGTGGAGTCTCATGGAGCCAATGGTTCCTGCACGTCTGATCTTGCAATCAGGAGAGAAGTTCAAAGGGATCTGCCCTTCTTGGCAAAAAACCGATTTTTTTGGCGAAGTCGTCTTTGCCACCGGCATGACAGGGTATGTAGAATCATTGACAGATCCCTCTTACGCGGGCCAGATCCTCACCTTCACATTCCCATTGATCGGCAATTATGGCGTTCCTGATAAGTCCCTATGGGAATCGAGCAAGATCCATGCTAAAGGGGTCATTGTCAGCACGCTGACCTCTTACGATTTCCACTACCAATCAGAAATGAACCTTGTCCAGTGGCTGCGCAAGCAGAACATCCCGCTTTTGACGGGCATCGATACGCGGGCCCTCACCAAGACTTTGAGAAAAGAGGGTGTGGCGCTTGGAGTAATCACCCGCCATGAAAAAATCCTTAAGCAATTTTTTGATCCGAACCAAACCGACCTTGTTGCAGAAGTGACGATCAAAAAACCTCAATTGTACGGAAAAGGGAAAAAGACCATCATCGCGATCGATTGCGGCATGAAAGAGAATATCCTCCGCTCCCTCCTCAAATTTCCCATCACAATCAAACGGGTGCCGGCAGATTACGATTTTACCGATGAGGAGTTCGACGGCGTCTTTATTTCCAATGGTCCTGGCGATCCCGTTGTCTGCAAGAAAACGATCGCCCATATCGAAAAAGCCCTGACAAAGAAGAAACCGGTCTTTGGGATCTGCCTAGGGGCCCAGCTTTTGGCGTTGAGCATCGGCGCCAAAACGCACAAGCTCCCCTATGGACATCGAGGACAGAACCAACCATGCCAGCATCTGAAGGATGAGCGCTGCTACCTGACATCGCAGAACCATGGTTATGCGATCTCGGAAAAGACGCTGCCAAAAAACTGGAGGGTCACCTTCCGGAACCTCAATGATGGCTCCGTCGAAGGGATCGAGCATCAAAACCTACCATTTTTCGCTGTCCAGTTCCATCCGGAAGCATGTCCAGGGCCGACCGACACCCTTTGGTTATTTGATAAATTTTACGAGCTGGTTAAATGAAAAAAGTTCTTATTTTGGGCTCCGGCGGCCTCAAGATCGGGCAAGCGGGAGAGTTCGACTATTCGGGAACGCAAGCGATCAAAGCCCTCAAAGAAGAAAAGATCCGCACCGTTCTGATCAACCCGAACATTGCCACCGTCCAAACCGATCCGTCTGAGGCCGATGAAGTCTATCTCTGTCCTTTAAACCTCGATAACGTCACAAGGATCATTGCTAAAGAAAAACCGGATGGGATCTTGCTTGGCTTCGGCGGACAGACAGCTTTGAACTTAGGCGTCAAGCTCGATGAAACCGGCGTGCTGAAAAAATATCGCGTAGCCGTGTTGGGAACAACGATTGCATCGATCCGGTTGACAGAAGACAGGGACCTTTTCAAGAAAAACCTCGCGTCGATCGGGATCCTATCCCCGAAAAGTTACGCGGTCCGATCTGTTAAAGAAGCTGTAGCAGCAGCAAAAGAGATCGGCTATCCGCTGATGATGCGTTCAGGATTTTCTTTAGGCGGCTTAGGATCGGGAAAGGTCCAAAATGAGAAAGAGCTCGTCGAAAAAGCGACCGAGGCCCTAAGCGGCGCCCCCCAAATCTTGATCGAGGAATATCTGCTCGGCTGGAAAGAGTTTGAGTATGAGATCATCCGCGATGCAGCTGACAATGCGCTGACAATCTGCAATATGGAAAACATGGACCCAATGGGTATCCATACAGGCGAGAGTATTGTCGTCGCCCCTTCCCAGACACTTACCAACCGGGAATATCATCACTTCCGCGAGATGGCGATCAAAGCAGCGCGCCATTTTAAGATCGTCGGCGAATGCAACATCCAGTTTGCCCTCAACCCCAAAAATGGCGACTACCGCGTCATCGAGATGAATGCCCGCCTCTCTCGCTCTTCCGCGCTCGCCTCCAAAGCAACTGGCTATCCCCTTGCCTTTGTTGCAGCTAAATTGAGTTTAGGGATTACTTTGAGCCAGATTAAAAATGCCGTTACGCAAAAGACCTCCGCTTTCTTTGAACCGGCCCTTGACTATCTGACGGTCAAAATCCCCCGATGGGACATCCACAAGCTCCGCTCTGCCGACCGGCAGATCGGCACTGAGATGAAAAGCGTCGGAGAGGTGATGGCGATCGGCAGAACGTTTCCCGAAGCGCTGCAAAAAGCGGTGCGCATGCTCAATATCGGGGCAAGCGGCCTTTCTGATTACCCGCATGAGATCCCCGATCTCAAAAAAGAGATCGCCCATGCAACCGACAGAAGGTTGTTCGCCCTCTACCAGTTCTTCAGAAAAGGGGGATCGCTCTCAGAAGCTCAAAAACTATCGCAAATCGATCCCTGGTTTTTATCACAGGTGCAAGAGATCGCTAAATTAGAAGCAGGGCTCAAACAAAAGCCTCTTAATGCAGAACGGCTCCGCCTTGCCAAACAGGCAGGTTTTTCCGACCGAGCACTTGCCAAGTTGAAAAAATCGTCAGAAGATAAAATCCGCGCGCTCCGGAAAAAGCATAAAGTCCTTCCTGTGATCAAACAGATCGATACCTTGGCCGGCGAGTTTGATGCCCAGACCAACTACCTCTACCTCACCTACCACGGCACTTGCGACGATATCGATCCGTCTGACAAGAAACCGGTGATCGTCCTCGGCTCTGGACCTTATTGCATCGGGTCGTCTGTCGAGTTTGACTGGTGCGCTGTCAACACATGCCGCTCTTTAAAAACAATGGGCGAAGCAACGATCATCATCAATTCCAATCCTGAAACGGTCTCCACCGACTACGATGAATCGGACCGGCTCTATTTTGAAGAGCTCTCTTTGGAAAGGGTGCAGGATATCGCCGACTTTGAAAAGACAAAAGGGCTGATCGTCTCTGTCGGCGGGCAGATCGCCAACAATCTCGCTCTGCGCTTGAGCGACCGGGGCTACCCGATCTTAGGAACAAGCGCAGAATCGATCGATAAAGCAGAAGACAGGAATAAATTTTCCTCTCTGCTCCATCGGCTCCAGATCGACCAGCCCTTTTGGCAGGCTGCAACAAGCCTTCAAAGCGCAAAAGCCTTTGCGAAAAAGACTGGATTTCCTTTGCTGATCCGACCCTCTTATGTCCTTTCAGGATCGGCAATGAACATCGTCTATACGGAACAAGAGATGCAAAAACTGCTCACCGAAGCAGCCCTTGTCTCTCCCGACCACCCGGTCGTGATCTCCCAGTTCATCACCGACGCCAAAGAACTTGAGGTCGATGGAGTTGCCAAATCGGGACAGATCCTGATCGATGCGATCACCGAGCACGTGGAAAACGCAGGAGTCCACTCAGGTGATGCAACCGTCGTCATCCCCCCGCAACGGCTATATCTCGAGACGATCCGGCGCGCAAAGAAAATCACCCGGTCGATCGTCAAAGCCCTCAATATCACAGGACCTTTCAACATCCAGTTCATCGCCAAGAACAACGCCCTCCAGGTCATCGAGTGCAACGTGCGCGCTTCAAGGTCGTTTCCGTTCGTTTCCAAAGTCGCCTGCCACAACTTCATCGACATAGCCGTGCAAACGATGATGGGCAAATACAAAGCCGCTCCTTATGAGACTCTGGAACTCGATTATGTAGGCGTTAAAACGCCCCAGTTCTCCTACCACCGGCTCAAAGGGGCCAATCCGGTCGCCCACGTCGAAATGGCATCGACAGGAGAGGTCGCATGCCTCGGCGCAGATTACCTAGAAGCTTTTTTTAGCTCCTGGATGGCAACCGACCAATCGATCCGCCGAAAAAAAATGCTCGTGAGCATTGGAGGCGACAAGAAAAGCAAGCTCCTCGATGTCTTGAGGCAGCTTGAAGAAAAAGGCTGGGACATCTACTCGACAGAAGGGACCCACGACTTCCTTTCCCATCACGGCGTTGCCTCACGCTGCGTCTATAAGGCCAGCGAAAAGATCGAGCCCAATGTCTCAACCCTCTTGACCCACCGGGATGTCGACTTGATCATCAATATCCCTCGGGGCCTAAGCTCCCATGTCCGCACAGACGGGTTCGCCATCCGCCGCCTTGCGATCGACCACCACATTCCCCTCATCACCAACCTGCAGACAGCCCAGATGCTGCTTCAGGCGTTAAACGAACTGAAACCTGAGAAAATCCCTGTGAAATCCTATCGTGAGATCACAGCAACCCATTTCACTGCATGAAAAACGCCCTGATCAACCGAGCGGTCTCCCTTCTTAAAGCGCGCAAGCCGAACCTCGGCATCGAACAGCGCAAGTTCCTAATCGTCTCAACAACAGGACTTGGCGATACCTTATGGGGAACCCCTGCGATCAAAGCCCTGCGCGAAACCTATCCGACATCCCACATCGCCGTTCTAACAAGCCCCATCGGCAAAGAGATTTTGCAGCACAATCGTCACATCGACGAGTTCTTCGTCATTTCCGACCCCGTCTTTTTTTCCCTGTTTCCTCTCTACTCCCAATTGAAAAAGAAAGCTTTTACCGACATCATCCTTTTCCACACCTCCCAACGCCCCATCCTCCCCTTTGTCGCCACTCTTGGCGCTAGCGCGATCATCGGGACCGAAGGACTTCATAAAGGATTGGACCATTTTCTCACTGCTGCTGTCCCTAGCAGCTATGTCCATGAAATTGAAAGGCGGCTTCAGCTGGTGGGAAGAATCGGCGCCCATACACAAGATCCCGCGATGGAGATCGCCGTCAGTTCAGAAGACGAAAAGCTCGCAGAGCTCTATATCTCCCAATTCCAGCTCCCCTCGTACCTTCCCAAGGTTGCCCTGCATCCTGGAGCAAAAGACCTCTTCAAGCAGTGGCCCCCCTCCCTCTTTGCAGAGTTGGGAAACCGGCTCGTCCAAGAGCTCGGCTGCCAGATCTTTGTCACAGGGACAAGCGCAGAGAAAGAACTTGTCGAAATGGTCGCATCTCAAATCAAAGGGGCCATTCCGCTCACCTCTTTAAAGCTGCGCCCTTTTGCCGCTTTCTTAAAGCAGATGAAGCTCGTCGTCTCCAATGACACGGGCCCCATGCATGTCGCCTTTGCGATGAAGACGCCCACCGTTGCCCTTTTTGCACCCACCGATCCAAAGCTCTGCGGCCCTCACGGGATCGACAACGCGATCGTCATCTCTAAAGAACGCACTTGCACGCCCTGCCTGAAAAAACGATGCGCAGAACCCTTTTGCTTACTTCAGATCAGCGTACAGGAAGTTTTTGATGCAGCTTTGAGCTGCTTTTATAATCAGGAGAATCTTGTAACTAGGACACACCTGAACTAATATGACAAAAGAACTTTTCCTCTTTGCTATTCTGCCAATCATCGCTCTTTTAGTGGAGCCTGCCGTTTTTTGCAATGAGATCGACTCTTCTCTAAGTCTGAATGCTTTAGCTACCCAGCAAACTGATCTTTCAGAAAGGCAGCAGTATCAGTTTGTGGATATGCTCCAAAAACTCTCCCACCTCAAACGAATTGCTGAAATCGGAGTTGGCCCAGAGCTATTTCTAGAACATTGTCCTGATGCTGAAGTTGTTTCGTTCAACCAAAGCTTAAACGAAGAAACACAACTTGCAGTTAAGCGCCTATCTCAAACATTTCCAAATCGCTTCAGATTGATCGAAGATGATCTCGAAGATCCCCTTCTTCCATCGAAGGATGAAAAATTTGACCTCATTGTGGTTAATGGAAAGGATATCAGCTCAATTAGCTCACGATTGTTTCTGAACTTAAGAAAGTGGGCCAACCAGAATACCCTCCTATGGATCTATGACGATCATTCTGGAAATGCTATGCAGGCCGTTCAGTTCTGCGAAAAGGAGGGATTGGTCAAAGTCATCAAATCTCCGATGCTCAGCGATAAATGCAGCGCGCAGGGCTGGATCGAAGCCCGATATGAAATCCATACAGAATCCAAACAAGCTTTCAGCGAAGTCTACAGACTTGGGATCTGGGGAAAGAACAGTGAAGGGGAAGGCACATCGGGAAACGGTTCCACCCTCTCTGGCGGACTGCCTTTTATTAACTACGTACAAGATTTTCTAGAGTCTCACGATATTAGTTCGATTTTAGACATAGGATGCGGCGATTGGGTACTTGGAAAAGAAATCCATTGGGGTGAGCGCATTTATACCGGCATCGATGTGGTTCCTGATTTAATCATTAAGAATCGGGAGTCATTTGCTACAAGCAGGGTTCGTTTCCTCAATCTGGATATCCTTTCCGATCCAATGCCCGAGGCAGACCTGCTCATCTGCAAAGACGTCTTAATGCATTTGCCCATTTCAGACATTTTCAAAATGCTGGATAAATTAAAAAAATATAAGTACTGCATCATCGTCAATGATTTCTTTCCTTTGTGGAACGCGCAAAATTCAGAGATCAGGATCGGCGAATACCGACCGCTGGGATTGACAAGCTACCCTTTTAATCTCAAACCCAATGCATCAACTATTTATGATGCAGGAGGATATTTTAAGCAGCTCCTCCTCATTCAAAATGAGTTCTGAAACCATCATTTAATTCATCCTATGACAGGTCCATAATATGATCCTCTTGAACAAGTTTATCCTTCTTGCCCTTTGCCTATTTTTGCCGATCAATCCATTGCTTGCGGACGCTAAGAAAGTTGTCTTGATCACCGGTGCTTCCAGAGGAATTGGACTTGCTGCGGCAAAGCATTTAGCAAACAAGAACTATTGCGTTTATGCAACTGCGCGGAACCTAGACGGTTTGGAGATCGGAGAGAGCAAGAACCTTTACTTTGAAAAACTGGATGTGGCGGATGAGCAGACCATTCAGGATGCCATCGGCAAGATCATCGAGAAGGAAGGGCAGATTGATATTCTCATCAATAATGCTGGATATGCCTTAGCCGGCCCCCTTGAATGCCTTTGCATGGAAGAAATCCATGATCAGATGGACGTCAATTTTTTTGGAGTGATCCGCGTTTGCCAAGCTGTCCTTCCACACATGAGAAAACAGCAAAGCGGGCGCATCATCAACATCAGCAGCGAGCAAGGCGCTTACGGGCTGCCTTATGGAAGCCTATACACCGCCAGCAAAGCTGCTCTGGAGTCGCTTTCCGAAGCGTTAAGCGTTGAACTGATCCCCTGGAATATCAAGGTGTCGATCGTTGAACCTGGAATGGTTGCTACGCGCTTCTCTGTAAAAATGGGAACGAGAAAGATCGAATGCAAACCTTACGCAAAAATATGCGAAAAAATTACAGCTTCTCTTTTGGAGCAAAGGGTTCCTTCGCCATCTTGCCAAACACCGGAAGAGGTCGCTCAATTTTTACACACTGTCATTGAAAGCCCTGCTCCCCGATTGCGCTATCAAACAAGTCAAAATGCAACCCATTTAGTCTCTCAGTTTTTAATCGATCCATCAGGACAAGCCTATCTCGATTGGATCATTCCGTTGATTAATCAACACTATGCTGAACATGACTGACTTCGCATATAACTGAAGCTTTTTATTGAGATAGGCTCTTATTTCTGTTCAAGCTCGATATGGAACTTATGTAGAAATCGGCGTAGGAGAGGCATCAAAAGGATACTAATTGCTGCAACAAGACTGAATGGACAACAAATCGCATAAGTTCCGGCAAAAAGTTTTCCTTCCCAACCATGAATCTCATGTTCTGTTCCCATCCCGCCAAAAAACAAAGCAGCTTGAAGGTAAGAATCGATCCAAGATAAACCTTCGATCTTATGAAATCCAATCATGCCGATCCCAATCATGGCTGCCACTGTAAACACCCCAAGAAAGACGCTATATAGCACCCTGATATAAAATTGCTTATGCGAGAATGGACTATGTTTTAATTTTTTAAAAGACATCGATGGTTCATGCATTGTTCTATTATTTCCGAAGGTATCTCGGCATGCGTGAAAATTCAAGCGTTGTTTTCAGAACCTGCCTATGATCCCTGCAAGTTCAGTATCATTTGCCTCTTGCAAATCAACAAGTAGGAAGATTAGGATACATTCACAACTTAAGTTTACATGAACGAGGATGGACGTGAAGAGTTCCTTTCACAACCGGAGTATTATCTCGATTGCGGACATGACAAAAGATGATCTGCTTCAGGTCATCAAACGGGCCGAAGAATTCAAGAAAAAAAAGCCGCGGCGGGATTTGGAAGGGTTTGTCTTGGCAACCTGTTTCTATGAACCCTCGACACGGACCCGGCTCTCTTTCGAATCGGCCATGCTCAGGCTTGGCGGCGATGTGATCGGATTTTCCGATGCCCAATCGACATCTGCCAAAAAAGGGGAATCGCTCCATGATGCGATGCGTGTGATCGGCCAGTATGCCGATGCGATCGTCCTGCGCCATCCGATGGACGGAGCTGCCAGATGCGCTTGCGAGGCAACCTCGACGCCCATCATCAATGCCGGCGATGGATCGAATCAGCATCCGACGCAGACCCTGCTAGACCTCTTCACCATCAAAGAATGCCAAGGCAAGCTCAAAGGGCTGAACATCGCCTTCGTCGGCGACCTCAAGCATGGCAGGACCGTCCATTCCCTAGCCCAGGCCTGCGCCCTCTTCGACATCCGGCTGTTCTTTGTTTCTTGCGAGGATCTCTCTTTGCCAGACGACATCTGCCATTCCTTGCGCAAAAATGGGGTCAAGTTCTCCTTCCACCAAAGTATTGAAGAGGTGCTCGGAAAAGTCGATATCCTCTACATGACGCGGATCCAAAAGGAACGGTTTAATTCCGACGCCATCCGATGCCAAAACAATTTGAGGCTTTCAAATCCCTCTATCCTTTCCAAAGCGAAAAAGAACCTCAGGATCCTCCACCCCCTTCCCCGCTTGGACGAGATCGATACGTCGATCGATGCCACTCCCCATGCTTACTACTTTGAGCAGGCTGAAAATGGTCTTTACGTCCGGCAAGCCCTCTTATCTTTAATCTTAAAGAGAGGTAAGTAATGGCAAAGACCCTATCGGTTGCTGCAATTAAAGATGGAACGGTGATCGACCATATCCCATCAGGCCAGGCATTGACGCTGATCCGTCTCCTCAAACTGGATGAAAAGAAGCTCTGCGCCACTGTCGGCCTCCGTTTGACATCGAAGTCGATGCAGTTCAAAGACCTGATCAAGATCGAAAATTATTTTCTGACCGATAAAGAGATCCACGACATCGCCATGTTTGCGCCGAAGGCGACGATCAACACCATCAAACAGTACAAAGTCACGCAAAAAGCTCTTTCAGAACTGCCGACTGCTGTGGAAAGGATCCTCATCTGCCCCAACCCGCGCTGCATCACGCGCCATGAAAACATCGACTCCCTCTTTTTCATTGAAACTTTCAAGCAGAAGGTCCATGTCCGCTGCAACTACTGTGAAAAAGTCTTCGAAAGGGATGCTATTGTGGAGTACCGCACGTGATCACGATCCGGAACGCCCAGTCTCCTGAAGGCAGGAGCATCGATCTTGCCCTCGAATCGGAAAGCCATGAGGCAATCGATGCGGAAGGTTTGACGCTCATCCCTGCGCTGATCGATCCCCATGTCCATTTCCGCACTCCCGGCCTTGAACACAAAGAAACATGGGAAACGGCATCGAAGGCTGCGATCTCCGGCGGGATCACGACCGTCTTCGATATGCCCAATACCCTCCCTCCGACCATCACCAAAGAAAGGCTGATCGAAAAAAAACAACGGATCGATGCCCAGCTGAAAAAAGCTGGCATCCCCCTGCATTATGGACTCTATCTTGGCGCCGATAAGTCCCATTTCGACCAAATTGCACGCTGCAAAGAGGAGTGCGTCGCCCTCAAAGTCTTTATGGGCTCTTCAACAGGCGATCTCGTCATGGACGACGACAGCAGCCTACACTCCGCCTTCAGCCTATGCGCCCAGCACGATATGCTTTTGGCCGTGCACGCTGAAGACGAAGCCCTGATCCAGGAGCGCAAAGCCCTTTTCCCCCATGCCGACCACCCTCGGTTCCATTCGCAGGTCCGCAATGACGAGGTCGCCTTCCGCGCTACCCGCAAAGCGGTCGAACTGTCCCGTCTCTATAAGACACGGCTCTACCTGCTCCATATCGGGACAAAACGGGAGGTCGACCTGATCAAACAGGCTAAAGAGGAAGGGCTGCCGGTCTTTGCGGAAACGACCCCCCACCATCTCTTTTTAACCCAAGATGCCCACGAGACCTTGGGGACAAAAGTCCAAATGAACCCTCCTTTGCGCACAGAAGCAGACAGGCTCGCCCTGTGGGAAGGGATCCGCAACGGAACGATCGATACGATCGGCTCCGACCACGCCCCCCATACCCTCGAAGAAAAGGCCCTTCCCTACGGGAAGGCTCCCTCGGGGATCCCCGGAGTCGAAACGACCCTGCCCCTTCTTCTTAACGCCGCAGCTAAAGGAAATATCACCCTCTCCCAGATCATCCGCCTGATGCGCACCCGCGTCCAAGAGATCTTTCGCATCCCTCCCAACGATGACTGGGTCCTTATCGACTTAAAACTATCCCAGGCCATTGATGAAAAACGGCTAAAGACCAAGTGCGGCTGGTCCCCTTATGCTGGGCTCGCCCTTAAAGGTTGGCCGGTCAAGACCATCTTAAAAGGGAGGATCTATGACATCTCGTGAGATACCCCTTTGGTACCCTGGAAGCCCTCCTATCTATGATATCCAAAAGACATACGATGAGAATGCCGCGAAAGGCCCCTTCTTTTCCGGAAAGGTCCCTGAACGGGAATGGCCCCCCGAAGAGCAGTGGACCGACTTCCTCGGCTACCCCGTCGCTTCCCGTATCGGCATCCCAGCCGGCCCCCTGCTGACATCCCCCTGGATCGCCCTTGCAGCAGCCCTTGGCTACGACATCCCCATCTATAAGACGATCCGCACTCAGGCCCATCCCTCCCATCCCCTTCCCAATATGGTCTATGTCGATACCCATGGGATGATCGACCCAGCCCGCCGCGAGGAACCGGCCCGCCTCGCCTCCTCCCCCTCTCCGCAGATCAATGACCTTGCTGTGACCAACTCCTTCGGCATGCCCTCGAAAAGCCCCTCCTTTTTACACGAGGACATCCCCAAGGCCAATGCTTCTTTGAAAAAGGGGCAGGTCATGGTCGTCTCCGTCGTTGGAACGCAGCGCTCCGGCGCTACTTTCCTAGAGGATTTTGTAGAATCAGCCCTTCTTGCCAAAGAGTGCGGGGCTAAAATCATCGAGGCCAACTTCTCCTGCCCCAATGTCGACAAGAGCGCAGGATGCCTCTACATGTCGCCTACGACGGTCTTCGACATCGGCAGCGCCATTGCCAAGGCGATCCATCCGATCCCCCTGATCATCAAAGTCGGACTCTTTGCATCCGATGAGCAGATGCGCGACGTCATGGTCGCAGCCGCCAAAGCGAAGATCCGGAGCATCGCAGGGATCAACACCATCAGCATGCGGGTCCTCGATCAGTCAGGAAACCCAGCCCTGGGATCTGCAAGGGAAACAAGCGGCATCTGCGGCGGTCCGATCCGCAACGCAGCCCTCGAGTTCATCCAAACAGCCGCCGCAATCAACCGGAAAGAGAAGCTCGGGCTGACGCTGATCGGCGTTGGAGGGATCACTCTCCCTGAACATTTCAACCTCTTTTTCGATGCCGGTGCAGATATCGCCATGAGCGCAACCGGCATGATGTGGGACCCCTATCTTGCAGCCCGCTATCATCAGAGGCAGTTGCAAAACAGTTTTGACCGGAAAAATCGATGATTTTGAGGCCACGGATACACGAGAAGGTTCTGTAAACCTTCGCAGTGAGGAGTGGGTGAAGTGTCCTTGGACACGAACCGGGCAGTTACAAGTGGCAGCAAAGCTGCCACGCCCCATTTGACGAGGCTGCGAAGACTTTTTAAAGGTCCAGTGGACCTTTGAAAAGCAAAGCAGATGAAGCGACCTTGGTCGCGAACCGGGGGGCCGGCCAAGGAGAATGGGTGGAAATGGCCTCAAAAGGGCGATTTTGCCGGGCAAATGAGTTTCACAATTGCCTCATTAAACAAGAACACGGAGCTAATCCATGCAATCGCTGATCCTTGACCTTCATGAAATCCAAGCTGTGAAATTTGGAAACTTCACCCTCAAAAGCGGCATCCAATCGCCGATCTACATCGACTTGCGCGTGATCATTTCCTACCCGCACATCCTCAAACAGATCGCCGACATGCTATGGAAAAAAGTCGAGAACCTCTCCTTCGACCTTCTCTGCGGAGTTCCTTATACTGCGCTGCCCATCGCAACAGCCATTTCGATCGCCCATGAGATCCCCATGGTCATGCGGCGCAAAGAGAGCAAAGACTACGGAACAAAGAAAATCATCGAAGGGGTTTTTCAACCAGGGCAGACTTGCCTCATTGTCGAAGATGTGATCACATCGGGAGCAAGCATCATCGAGACATTGGAGCCCCTGAACAAAGAAGGTCTTAAGATCACAGATGCCGTCGTTGTCCTTAACCGGGAGCAAGGCGGAGAAAAACGGCTTGCGGAAAAGGGAGTGCGGCTGCATTCCCTGCTGACGATCTCCGACCTCGTTGCGACCTTGCAGCAAGCAGAAAAAATTACGACTGCGACAGCCCAATCGGTCCGGGAGTTCTTAGCTTCCGTGTAAGGGAAAAAAACCTCTGCTGGTATCTTCAGCAGAGGGATTTCTTTGACTCGGTGTTCCACTTTTTTGGGGACAGAGGGTAATTTTTGACAAAATCAGATCAAAGAGCAGAAATCCGAACGTGGAATATCAAGTTAGACTGCGATGTCGACAAGGATCGAAAACAGCGCCTGCTGCAGGATCCTCAAATCATCCAGGTAATGGTTCTTTCCAAAGTCGGGAATGTTCGGTTCTCCAGCTTCTTTCCAAATCTGGGTGAATACCCTCTCTCTCAATGCAGAATCAAGATCGGGATCTTCGATCTGTTCCCGGACCCTTTCTAGGCATTCATTCTGATCAGATTCTCCTTTGATAAGCTCGATCCATACAGCAAAGACATCCGCACCTGGTTCTTTTGCAATAGCCCCTTCGACAACAGCATCGAACACTGCCTTTTGCGCTTTGTCGATCTTCTTCTCTTTGATCTTCAACTGAACAGCTTCGATGGCGCTATCGACCAAGTGCAAATTCAAAGGAAGGCATTCCCTTCCATAAGCCTCAAGATCGAAATCATCTGGCAGGTCTTTATTTCCAACAACCATGACGCCTATTTGGGCATAGAAATCGCTACGGTCTTCTTTGCCTGCAAAATGCAAAGAGACGATATTCCTTTCCACGTCTCGAGAGATTGCTGCTTTCAAAGCTTTGGCAAGAATGTCTAGATCATCGTAGCGGTGGAGGGATCCCCAATGGTCTTCTTCCTTGTTTGGCTTTTTAGAAAGGCGCCAGACCTCATAGTCGATCGTATCAACAAGTCCCTTTTGCGAAAGCTCTCCGATCAATAGGTCGACTTCCCTTTTCAGTTGCGAAGGAAGCTCCTCTTGCGCACTGGCCGCCTTCTCAAGTTGTTCAAGGACTAAGCTATAGCGATGCGGCTCTGGCTTAAGCGGAACTGAGGTCTGTGCAAACGGTCCTAAAACCATCGGACCATCTTGGCGAGCAGGACCTCCTTGCCCTTCGATCGGCAAGAACTGATGCTCTGCAAGCCGCAGCTGCCGAATGGCATCCTTGAGCTGTTCGATATAATAATAGGCATTCTTCTGCATCCACCCGATTGGATTTTCCACAGCGGGGCTGCCGATCATCTCGTACAATTTGAGATAGATCTTTTCCAGATCCAGCCCTTGAGCATCTTTTTGGACGATCTGGCCCGCAAGAACCTGGGCTGATTTGCACAGAGCCTCTTTCAACCTTTTCAAATCATCATAGCGATGCACTGCCCCATAATTTTTTTCCAACGGCGCATCGGCAAGCTTCCAGACCCAATGATCGACGAGCGGAGAACCAATCTCTTCCTGAAGCTGATCGATCATCCAGTCAAGTCCCTCTCGGTTCAAGCTGCACTCTCCCAGATCGCCTCCTTCAAAGTCTGCCCTGTGCTCCAAATCGCAAGCCTGCATGTTTGTAGCGACTGCCATCTCTAGCCGTTGCAGCGCATCTTGCAAACTAGCGCCTTCCATCCCCCATGCATCTCGGTACGAATGGTAATGGTGCATGCCGACCAGATCGTTGAAAGGCCTCCAACGCATCACAAAGCTGCTCTCTTCATCCAACACCTCGACTTCCCTGCCTGCAAACACCTGCATATGGCAACTGAGGAACTGCACGTTCCAAAACGCCATGCCGACAGATCGGGCGGAGTCCCTTGCTTCGATCAGATCGATCGGATTGCGTCCTTGCAAATAGGCGCTGACTTTTTCTTGAAAAAGCGACAATGCCTTTTCCGACCGCTCACGCCCCTTCTCCAAAACACTTGCAAGGGTCGCAGAACATTGCTGGGCAAAATCGACCGCCTGTGCATGCAGCGTTTCGAATTGCACTTTCAATATTTTAGCGGCAGCCGGACCCAATGACTCTCTTTTGGAAAAGACCTCATCTTGAAAAACAGGGACCTTTTCCATGAGTTCCCGTACTTTGCCAGCCATTGCGGCCGCCGCATCAAACCCTTCCTGAGAAAAACCAGGTTCATGGACCGCTTTTTCAAGCCCTTCATGGATGGCCCTTGCTTCGCCAAGCTCTTGGACAGCTTCCATCATTTCTTGTGTCAGTCCCAAAGGCCCCAGATCCCCCTGCTGTGAAAAATTGATTCTTGTTAAAGCTAGCGGCATAAGGCAGCCCCCTCTTTTGAGCAATCGATGATTGAAGCGGAAAATCATAGCACAAATTGGAAGAAGGGAAATCAAATTTTTTTTCAGAAGAAGCGATGATTCCTTCTTTCTAGAAAAAAACCTGCCGAGGTCATCAGCAGGTTTTGGCGTTGGATAATTTAAGTTTG
>JAFEGF010000248.1 GCA_018240225.1 Verrucomicrobiota bacterium | reverse complement strand
CCTTCCCATTGCTGATGAGAAAATCAAAAAAACCGTAGTTCATCTGCACGCCCGACAGTGAAAACAAGGTAAACTGAGGCCTTTCAATCGGATATTTGCTTGCAACGAACAACCCGCTTGGAAGCCCTAGGGACTCAAGGGAAAATCCTAAGACGCGCGGGCCGATAGCTGTATAAAAATGGGAATACCGGTCCTTCAGCAGTTCAAATAGCGCTTGGGAGGCATCTTCCGCGTGCACCTCTTGCAAGCAGACCACATCGGCATCAGCAGAGAGGATCTTGTCCGCCAGTGCAGAAACGCGCTCCTGCCATGGCAATAAGACCCCTCCGAAAAGATAGGGATAGCGGCTTGGCACGAAGCAAGTATTGAGGTTAAGCACTGTGAACTCGCTTCCTGCGGCAACCGTCTTTTCAGGCGCTTGCCCCTTTAGATACCGGTAGGGAATCCTCTCACGCTGTTCGCTTAAATCGATCAAACGATCGATTGCCATCTCATCCTCAGGAGAAAGCGATGCGCTGATGTTCTCGCAGCTTGCAAGCACCGAATAGAGGCTATGGCAATCATACGGTGAAATTTCCGAGCCTTCCGCAAGGGCGTTATTCGCAAATGCGATAAACGTGCGGACAAGGTCATCATTATGAACGATCGATGCGCTCAAATAGTCCAACAAATCTTCCATCGCCTCTTCAGCATCTCTAAAGCAGGGAAGCTCCGAATAGGTCAAAAAAGTCAGTACCGTGAAACGCTCGACGATCTCATTTGACAAGCGGCTCCATGGCCTTAAGACCGACTCTGCATTTTTTTGTTCATCGGGAAGGGCGATCAAGCCATCGATCACCTGTTCGAACATCTTTTCCGTTTCGTACTGGAAATCGACAACCCCTTCCGATGTCATTGGGATGCACTGTATCGGACTACAGTTTGCAACTGCTGCAATCGTGCTTAAAAAACCCGTTATTGCAACCAATGAACGACGAACAAAATCCATAGCTTTTCCTCCTCTTGATGATCCATTCAAAAGGAACGCTATCATTGCTGAAACGAATTTGTCAAACGATAAGGTAGCTTCTTTAGAGACTGTTAACGAATTTAGTTTCTGTCGATTTTTTGGACGTTTTCAGGAAATTTTGGATCCGTTTGTTGGGGGGTTATATCAACTTTCGTATATTACCCCCAACAAACGGATCCAAAATTTGCGAAAAATTCTCAAAAAAGCGATGAAACCTAAATCCGTTAATAGTCTCTTAGTCTAAGACCTCTGCATCAAAAAGCGATTCGAGTTTCGGCAAAAGGTCTTCATAATTAAGCCCTGTTACCTCGGAAAACTCCATCGCCCTTTTCTTAGCAAACTCATCCTGCTTGGAGTTCAGGTATTTCTTTCTTGCCTCAGTTACAGGACCTGTGATCTCTTGATAGATAACAAGAAAGGAAGCATCTCCCTCTTCTTGAACCCACAGCTGCTGCTTAGAGATCCCCCGATAGCGATAGATTTCTTGGACCTGCTCGCTCCAATATTCCGATTCCTCTTGGAACATCTGGCGCAGCTTTTCCTTTTTGTCCTGCAAAATCGGATAGATGAAACAGTACTCTTTCGTAAAAAACTCCTCCCTCTCCATATCCACTTGCAACAGGGTCGTTAAATCTTTCACATCCAAAGCAAAGCCCGGATCGCTGGGATCAAGTCCCAAAACAACATTGTAGAACTCATTAATGCGGCCAGCTATCGGATCACTTTGCTGGATTTTGCTTTGCAATAATTCAAAAGAGCGGTCCAAGTCGACTCCTTTGAGAAGGTGGACGACGAAATCCTGACCTTGAAGATTTTGGATCCAACGGTTGTACACAGAAATGCCAATGCCCTGAAAAAAGAGGGACTCCTCTTGGCTATTGAAAATATCTGATCCTTTGATGAGCTCCCGTTTTCCATCTTCGATCGGCGTTGCAAACACGAACATCTGAACCGGTTCAGCTCCCCACAAGGAAAATTGACACACGATCGACAGCAAAAGAACAATAACCTTCTTCATCTTTACCCCTTGAAAGAATCATTTACCTCTAACTGGCTCCATACAGTTACCTTTACCTCGTCGTAAAGGACTTTGTCATAGTCTCTCACAAACTCATCAATGTAATTTGATCTTTCGTGATTTCTCAAATCGCTAAGTTTTTCCCAACGCATCAGGACGAGGAACTCATCGCTTGCATCAACAGGTTCCAATAGATCATATTGCAAACATCCCGGCGCCTTTCGACTCATAGGAACGAGTTTGGAAAGCGCCCTTTTTAACTCACTCTTTTTCCCTTGAACAGCTTTAACCGTCTCTACGACCACAACTTGAGTATTCATAGTCCCTTAAGCAAACAGTTCATCAAAAAAATTTCGAGCAGCTTTCCAAGCACGCTCCGCATCAGTCGGACTGTAGAGCATCCCCGATCGGGCATCATTGGCGCTTGGATTAGCAAAAGCATGCATCGCACACCCATACACGTGGACCTGCCAATCGATCTTCGCAGCATCCATTTCCTTTTCAAAAGCTCTTAGCTCCTCTTGCCCTGCCACCGGATCTTTGTAGCCATGCAGGACCAAAACTTTTGCCCCGATCGGCTTGACAATCGATGCAGGAGGCGGAGCGAAATGGCCATAGATGCTGACCGCTCCCTTCAGATTGACACCGCTTCGTGCAAGGTCGATCGCGCAGCCGCCTCCAAAGCCCATTCCCACAGCAGCAATCCCGTCTGCATCGACATGAGTCAATCTCGATCCAGTCTCAAATCCCTTGACGACCCTTCGCTGCAACAGAGCTCGATCTTCAACAAACGGCTTTTTCAATGCCGCGTTTTCTTCCTTCGAATTGCCTAGGACGCCTTTTCCATACATGTCCAACGCAAAGCAATGATAACCCCATCCGGCAATCTCCTTCGCCTTGCCGCAGACAAACTCATCCCTTCCCCTCCAAGCATGGCAAAGAATGACCAACGGCCGTTTTTTCGTATCCGCATAGGCTGCAAATCCTTCCAGCTCTACACCGTTGTCTTGATAGGAGATCGTTTCTGTAAGCACGATAAAACCTCCAGGCTTTGCTAGTGTTTGGTCCC
>JAFEGF010000247.1 GCA_018240225.1 Verrucomicrobiota bacterium | reverse complement strand
GAACATTTGGATCGGTGCATGTCAATAGGTCATCCTCGGCCAACGATACAGTGAGTGTATCTCCGAGAGAGATGGCCTGATAAAGGGAAGCAATCTCATGGAATCCATCTTCCCGCTTGTAAAGGACGCGGAAAAACAGGTTTAGCTTGGCTGGTGAAAAAAGTGTTATACTGCACCCGGCCAGGTTTTGTGAATTTAGACTTGCTGCGACTGTGTCAAATCGATCCTCATCCTTACCCTGCCCACTCGGGGCAGTGCTTCGTCTTTCGGAATGCTTCGCTTCGATTTCACTTTGTCTCGCCGAGTCTAAATTCACAAAACCTGACCGGGTGCAGTATTGGCTCACAACGACCGAGTATAAATCCTTCCGCCTCTCCTCAAATGACGAGGAGAGGTGGAAGTGATCGATTATTGATTCGCTTCTTCAGCAATCTGCGCTTCGCTCATCACTTTAAGGGTGATTTGAGCTGGCACACCTTCTTTAAGTTTCAAAACAATCGGATAAACCCCGAGTTGTTTGATCGGGTGTTGGAGGACGACATTGCGTCTTTCCAACTTAACGTCTTGCTCTTCGAAAAGACGTACGATGTCCAAAGAAGTGACAGATCCGTACATGTGTCCATCTGGATCCACTTTGACTTCGATTGTCAGGACCATTCCATCGATGCGAGCAGCCAATTGCTCCGCTTCCGTCTTGTCCACTTCAGCTTGCTTAGCACGCTCTTCTTTGAGGCGGGCTTGCAGGCGCAATGTGAACTTGTCGGCAACGACTGCTTTCTTTTGAGGGATCAGAAAATTTCGAGCGTAGCCTGGCTTAACAGAAACGACATCTCCGCTGCGGCCTAAATCATCGACATCTTCGATCAGTAATAATTGATTACCCATATTAATTTCTCCACTTCGGCTTAGTCTTGAGCAACAAATGGCAACAGTGCCATGTGCCGCGCTCTTTTAATGGCTTGAGCGAGCTGCCGTTGATGATAGGCAGACACTCCGGTGATGCGGCGCGGGATAATTTTCCCTCTTTCCGTAATAAACTGGCCAAGAGTTTGAATGTCTTTGTAGTCGATATGACGGATGCCTGCAGCAGTGAATGGACACTGTTTGCGTTTTTTTACAAAGAACCCTTCAATGGGGGCTGGTTTTTTTGGTGCAATGCTCATGGTCTCCCTCACTCTTGGATAAGCGGTTTAAACTCGATTTTTTCTGGAACCTTTTCTGTGCGCAGCGTCATGAAGCGCAAAAGGTCTTCATTCAGATGGTACTCTTTCCACATCTCGGTCATGACCGCTGTTGGAACAGAGAAGTAAAGTAGATAGTAGTAACCTTCTCTTCGTCCATTGATCTCGTAGGCTAGTTTCTTGCGTCCTTGGTCGAAAGTCTTATGGATCTCTCCACCGCGTCCTTCGATGCTGGATGTGATCTTATCGAGCGCTTTTTGACGCGCATCATCGCTGAGTGTCGCACTCAGGATGTACATCCCTTCGTAAAGATGACTTCTCTGCTTTGCCATCGTTATTTCTCCTGATTTTCAGATTCTAATTTAATCTCTTTCGCATTTGCCATCTGCATGGCCGCAGGCCCTCCCTTCTCCAAATACAGAAGAAGGATATCGACCGCTTTTTTGACCATCTGCATGACCACCGGCTGCTCCTCTGAGCCGAACCTTCCCAGAACATAATCTGCAAGGTCTCCTCCAGAGGGGCTGCCCACTCCGATCCGAAACCTCATGTAGTGGTCAGTCCGCAAATGCGCTTCTACACTTTTTAATCCATTGTGCCCGCCGGCGCTTCCCTTTGCTCTGATGCGCATAGTCCCTAAGGGAAGATCGACATCGTCGCTGACAACAAGAAGCTGGTCGACTGGCACTTTGTAATAATCTATACATCTTCTCACCGCATCGCCGCTGCTGTTCATGAATGTTGTTGGCAACAACAAAAACAGCTTTTTACCCTCGACCTCGCCTTGAGCCAGCTCGCCGATCAGGTGCGATGCATGCCGAAAATTCATTCCCCTTTGCTCTGCTAAGGCTTTGACAACTTCAAAACCGATATTATGGCGCGTATTGCGATATGCGTCACCCGGGTTGCCAAGGCCAATAATCAAAGAGGCGCTTTCATTCACAACAATTATCTCTTCGCAATCACAACAATAACTTCGTCTGTGCTAGCAAGAGGACGCACGCCTTGCGGCATAGCGATGTCTTTCAAACGCTTTGACTGGCGGATCCCTAAATCGCGCACATCAATGATGAACTCGGAAGGGATATGCTTTGGCAGGCACTCTACTTTAACATGACGTGTCACTTGACGCAGGAAGCCGCCAAGCTTGATCCCTACGCAATCAACGATGCCTGTGCAGTTAACTGGAACTTTAACGCTGACTGGGACATTATCTAGCAGCTCTTCGAAGTCGATATGGGAAACTCTGTAGGTCGTCAAGTGGTATTGGATGTCCTTGATGATCGCTCTTCTTTCTTTCTTCCCATCGTTCAATGTGAAAACAGTTGTTGGCAGCTGGCCTGGGAGAACTCCTCGCAGGATAGCGGCAAACTCTGTACCGTCGATAATCAATTTCTCAGGTTTTGTGCTAGAAGAATAGATAATCGCAGGGATATTCCCTTCACGCCGTATCTGCTTGATATCGGCTTTCTTTTCCCCATCGCGCGATTTCATTGTGAGTTTCATATGTTTTCTCCAAATATTAATTCAGCATGCTTTGCGAGCATGGATTCGTTTCAAAAATTTGCCGTGGTTTTTTTAGCCGTAGAGAGAGGAAATCGACTTAGCGCCGACGATATATTCTATCGCCTTGCTAAATAAAGGAGCGACCGAAACAATTTCGATCCTACTGAGATCTGTCCCGCTTTCAATGGGAACAGTATTGGTCATCAGCATCTTTTCAATCGCACTTTCCTCGAACGCGCTTCCGACCATCAGTCCGTGCGTTACAGCAGCAAAAACACGTTTTGCGCCTGCATTTTTACACACAAACGAAGCCGTCTTCAGCGTTCCCCCTGTCGAACACATATCATCAACGAGAAGGACATCTCTTCCTTCGACGTCGCCGATCAGGGCACTCATCTCGACCTGTTTTGAGTTCACTCGACGCTTGTCAACGATAGCTAGATCGACCTTAAGCGCTTCCGCATAAGACCTT
>JAFEGF010000246.1 GCA_018240225.1 Verrucomicrobiota bacterium | reverse complement strand
GATGTTTAGAATAAGAAGCCGGGTAGCGGATGAACTGCCGGCTTGTTTTGCCTGACTTAAGAAAATCGAGCTCCTCTTTAGAAAACCGGCCTTCAATTTTGAGTTTTTGTACGAGAGCAAAAAGATCGTGATCGCTCTCTTCAGTAAGATTCAATGGAAGCGTCTTGGAGTGAACGGCATGGAGCAATACCCCTTCTGCAATCATTTGGTCGAGGAGTAGGATATTTCCGAGATGCAAGGAGGCTTCGATCGGCTCCAAATGCTCTTGAGACTGAAGCTCGGTTTCCAAATGGACCAGCAGGTTTTGCAAGATATTGTCCAAGGTCCCATTGAAGTCGGAAGAGAGTTTGGATATGAGAAAAGATCGCATTTGATCAACATGCGCCGCTAGGCCTTCAGCAGGCAATGGGCCAGTATATGTAATTGGAGCCTGATCCATTTCTGTGCAAAATCTTTTGAAAACAGTGTGCAAAGGCTCTCTTAATGAGATCGGCGCAGAAGGCCCTTTGACAGGAAACCTATCCTGGATTGTCTCAAGAAGCTCTCCTAATGGGTTGAGATAATCGAACAACGCCTCCATCAACGGTTTGGTTTCTTCCGAAGCATCTGTTGAAGAAGAGGAGCTTGTTGAAGGGCTCATCATCCGATAATTGGATCGGAGCAGGTTATGCAGCACCGTATCTTTTCCAGACACCAAATGCGAATTGCGTACGATGATTTCTCCTCGATTGATTTCAGAGATCCATTTTCGCACTTCGGGAGAAAGATCTCCTTTGCCCATATTACATCTTTGCAGAAGCAAGAAAAGGTCGTGGGTTAGATCTGGAGCAAGCGCTTCTTTTGTTTTAATTCCATTGGTTTCCCTGTAAAGGGCAGAAAGCAATTGTTCAACGCCAAGAGTGCAGTGGCGGATGGTATCGTTGACCATTGCAAACATATCTTTATGAGTCATGGGGCCTTGCAATGAGACGAGGTGGGCTCTGCGGATGCTGCTTAAAAGGTTATCAAAGTGTTCATAAGAATTTTTCAAAGCTTCTGCCGTCAAAGGAGAACGGGATTTTGATAGGTTTGCTAACCAGCCTTGAAAAAGTGCTCTGGTCGTGTTTAGTTCTGTAATGACAGATGCAGCCGATGATGAACTAGAAGATGACGAACTTGTGCTAACTGCAGAAAAGGCCATCTCTGTAGATGGAGATGTCAGCTGAGAGCTTGAGCTGGCGGAACTTGAAGATCCACCGTAAGAGAGGGAGCTGTTGGAAGAAGAAGCTTGCTTTAGTTGAGCATGCGTTTTTGACGATGAACTTTGTGAATGCTTCTGCGGCCGGGAAGAGCGGGTATAGGGTTGATCGAAAAGATTGGAATTCCACTCCTTTTCTCTGCGAAGTACTCCTGAAAGAACAACCTCGATGACTTTTGAGGCGCTGCAGATAAGTTCCTCCAACTTCTCAAATTCATTTTGCTGAGCGATCTCTCCGCTCCCTAAAACATCCATCCGGGGGGCAAGAGAAAAACGCTTCATTTCATCGAGAATAATGGCATCAGCTTTTTCTTGATTCCCTTTTGCACTTTTAAGTCGTAAAAGGAGGTTTTCTACATTGCCATTGCGAAAAAATGAGGGGGCTTGCTGAATGACGAAAAGATCATTCTTAGCTTGTTTGCGTAAACAAGAAAGATAGTCTGTCATTTCCCTAAGTCGAGGAATAAAAAACTCATAAGCTTCACGATTTTCTTCTGCATAGGTTGGAAAAATGACAGCCTTAGCATCTGGGTTCCATGAAGTGATGTCTAGGTCGGCAGTGGTTATTTTCCCGATTGAGAATAGTGTTTTTGCAATTTGTTGGGCTTTTTTCGAGCAGATCACGTCTTGATAGAATTGTAAGGCATCAGTGCCAAACATGCGACCTTTCATAAGTTCGGCACTGTTAAAATTCCTGCCGATTCTAATAGCTAATCGCCTCATATGAAAGAATAGTTCCACTTTTGATTGAGTAGGGATTGCTTTGTTTTTTGCTATTGCTTCGTAGGATATTTTTGTCTGCGCAATTAAAACTTTTTCCAACTCCTTTATGGTGGAAGGTCCTTGCAACAGCTGTTGATCCATTTTCAGATAATGTAGAAGATTATACAACAGTGTATAAACCGTTATGAAGTTTTTGATGGTGCTTCTATAGGATTCCGTTTTAGAAGGAGGCGAGATGACCAACCCTAGTTCTGAAGGAGTATTTTGCAAAAGATCTGGGTCATGATATGAGAGTAGCGGTTGCGCACTGTCCAGAAAACGATGAATAGTTCCGTCCTCATCCATTGCAGAGCTAATCACTGGATGGCTTAAATAGATGTTCAAATGATTTAGAAAATCTAAGACGAGTCTGAAATCTGCATTTTCCGACCGATCATCCGGTATTGATTCGGCTAGAAAGCGGTAAAAAATATATAGCAGCCCTTGGTAGTTAAAGATCTCATTTTCATGATATACAGCAAGTTTGGGATGTTCGAAGTGAGAGATAAATCGAGTAGAAGGGCCCAATTCGTCCATTGTCAATATGGTTTTAGTAAGCTTAAAGAAGTTTCGATCGCTGTTAAGTCTTAATAAGTATTCTGATGTTTTTTGTAAGAAGAAGGAAAAAAGGGAAGTGTTGAATTCCAAGTCTTGCGCTTCAGGCGGAAAAAGAATCCTTCCTAAGGCTGTAGCAGCAAGTCTTGCGCTCTCATCTGTGGGTTCTTCGGGTTGAACAGTAATGGAAGAAGAGCTTCGAATGCTCGATGAAGATGACGTCATAATTTCTCATTTAAAATGGTTAGAATTTAGACGATTATAATTCGATGATTATTAAATTCAAATACTAAATAAATTATTATTGGTTTATATTATTCTTGGTTCGATTGTTTTTTTTGTAAAAGATGAATAACAAAATTTGAATTCTGTTCAGCTGCTCAAGATTTTTTGACAATCGAGCACGTTAATTTGACATCATTTGCTGCAAACGCCTTCACTTCCTGCTGCTTTTTAGCGTTCTTGCGATTTGCCGATGTGAACCCGCGGAGCTCTTCCCTTGCAGATTGCTGGTTGGCAAGAGTGCGGCCCCATGTCAACAGATCGAGCATTTTATCAAGCCTAGAAAGAGGCCCTTTAGTTGTTCGATGTTTAGAATAAGAAGCCGGGTAGCGGATGAACTGCCGGCTTGTTTTGCCTGA
>JAFEGF010000245.1 GCA_018240225.1 Verrucomicrobiota bacterium | reverse complement strand
ATGCAAACATTGCCCACGATCATGGATTCTTTATCGGGAACCATCCGACCGATGTTAGAAATGATCTCAAACGGATCCATAAGATTTTAGATGAAGCGACGATGCAGCAGCTGGCAGGCGCCGGCTCTTGCGGACCATGCGGTTGCTCATCGTAGGCTCTGAGGATATATGGAAGCCATTGTTTTAGCGGGAGGATTAGGAACGCGGCTTAGGTCCGTTTGTTCCGACCGTCCCAAGCCAATGGCTGACGTCAATGGGAAACCCTTTCTTTACCATCTCATGCAGTATTGGAAAGGGCAAGGCGTTTCCCATTTCATCTTATCCGTGGGATACCTTCATGAAAAAGTGATCGAGTACTTTGGCCATTCTTTCGAAGGCGTGCCGATCGACTATGCGATCGAACAATCTCCCATGGGGACAGGAGGAGGACTCCTTTTAGCGCTTGATCATCTCTTCGATTTGGATAAACCAGTATTGTCCTTAAACGGCGATACCTACTTTGAAGTGCCTCTTCAAACATTAAAAAACTTCCAGATGACAACAGGATGCGCTGCCTGCCTTTCGCTGCTTTCCGTAGAAAAGAACACCCGTTATGGCGGTATTAAAACCTTACCTTCCGGTCAAATCGTTAGCTTTAATGAAAAAAGCGACATGGGATCTTGTTTGATCAACGGCGGCTGCTACCTATTTCAACCGGGTAGACTTAAGCAGCTCTTCCCGTCCATGCTCGACCATCCTGTCTCCCTAGAAGCAGATATCCTTACAAAACTGATGTCATCCAACGAAGCTTATGGAATTGTGTTCGATCGATATTTTCTTGATATCGGCATTCCAGAAGACTACTTTCAAGCATTCAAAAAATTCTCAGCTCACAAAGAATTTCAATCGACGGAAATATTGAAAAAGATTTAATCGAAAAGACATGTGGACAGACCAAGAAGTTCTGCACATTTTTTATAAATCGATTTTCTGGACATCTCAGTTTTATGATAGGTTTTGTTATTTTATTACTTTGAGTTTTCTTAAAACGCCCATGCTTAATGCATAACACATTGAAAACAAATATGATAAATTAATTGACCAATTTCCCTTTCGCCGCACCCAAAAGAGGGAGGCATTCATATCGCTATCATTTGGATTATAGGCAAATTTAACCAATGGGGATCCGAATGAATAATAGCTGGCAAATACAGACCAGCCATTGATTTTCAAGTTATTTGCTCTCGGAACATGTATAAAAACGCCACTCATTTCAATAATCAAGCTGTTATTTTTTTGATTCCGAATGTGTGGTTGGGTAGCACTTTCGAAAACTCTTCCCCAATTTTCATGATCAAGCTGGCAATTCGATAAAGACTGAGCAAGCTCTCCTACATGTAGGGAACGAGTTTCTTGTCTTGGATTTTTATTTGAAATTACGCTGCCAGCCAAAAAATTTTCATAGAGGGAAGAAACCTTTTCCCAAAAATGACTACTAAAATTGCCTCCAGAAAAATGTTGTTTTGCATAAAGCCTTACATCTTCTTGGATTCTCTGGTAAAGTTCTGGTTCGTCTAAAAGCTTTAGAACACCTTCCAATAACTGTCGAATTAATGAATCGCAAAGATCCTTGTCAATACGGGATGTATCATAACACCTGCTTCTTAATATACCGAAATTTGGATCATGCTGCCACCATGCTTTGCGAACACCTTTAAGGATAATTCCATATTGTTCATTTGAAACATACAGGGATGTCCCTAAAGTATCTGAGACAACTGGGATAGTGCCAAAGGACATCGCTTGCATAATGGAAACTGAATGGAGCATCTCGCTTGGCAATAAAAAAAAATGAGCTCTTTCCATCATAGCTTTCAATTGGTCATTCGATGCATAACCTTCTATCCATTCGATGGAAGAACCTAATTCGGCTTGAACAAAAGCAGGATCAACCCCGAAAGCTAATAAATCGCGATCTCCCGGCTTGCAACAGCGCAGCGTTAAACAGCCCTTATATCCCCTTTTGATCAATTCTTGCCAAAATCGTAAGACAATATGACCTCCTCGTCGAAAAAAGTTCATTGGATCTTGATTGGCAGAGTTCACAAATAAAAACTGTGGATTCTGTATTGAATCTTTTTGAAGTTCCCCTTTCCTCTTGAAAGTATGAGAACTAAGCCCCATCTGCGAGGGAAACAATTTTTGATCGATCGCCTTGTCTGAGAAAAAACTTCTGAAATTATCAAGCGTTTCAGGAATATGGGAAGAAATTCCAATGCAGTACGGATGGGAAAAAACCGATCTTAAATACTCTTTGCAAGCATTAAAGTCTTTCATTCCTAAAATAATAAACGATAAGAAAATCGAATCGAACATTTCACAATGGAATACAAACGGACGAGTAAGAGAGGGAAATGGAGCAGTATGATGAAATTCAATATCCCCTTCGAGTTGTTCAGTCAGCACTTGATTAGGAGGCCAATAATACTCTAAATGGATCTTTTCAATAGGATCTTGAATGGCGTACCACTGCGTTTCAAATTTTCTGCATTCACGTAACGTCTGTTTCCTGCATTTTGAATCATCTAAAAATCGATGATGCAATTTCACATTGTCCCAAGCACAAAATGAAATGTTGTCAGGAGCTTCATCAATTAATGCTCTGTAGAGAGGATGGAACCCATTGAGCGGCATATAGTGGGTCAAGTTCCACGGAAGAGCAACCTTGTAGGAAAGCTTATTCGTCATGTCATCGATCAGCAATGGCTCCCACAAAGCACAAGCATTTACATCATCTGCAGGATCGGATCATACCATGTTTTGAGGTTGCAATGGGATGCAGAGTAACAATTGCCGTTAATGCAAGCAATCATGATACGTCCGCAACCATCAAAGCCTGGATGATCTTGGCTGACTAAAAATGTATAAAAGCGAACTTATGGAAAACAGCGCAGCTCCTTGTAAAAATTTGAAAACAAGGTAAATTTATCAATTAATTTTGTCTATGTAATTCACTAAGCCAACTATGGGTATAGAGCTTCTAGGTTATACCGACACCCTCTGAAATATTAAACAATCAGCTCAATTTAACCATCGGACAATAAATTAAATTATATATATTTATATAAAACAAAACATGCTATAATGTAGCCAATTTTATTTTAAAGATCAAATTATGGCATTAGATTTCCTTTCAAGAGTCACTTCCCAACTATCGTTTGAAAATCTACAGCATTTAAAGC
>JAFEGF010000244.1 GCA_018240225.1 Verrucomicrobiota bacterium | reverse complement strand
CAAAGCGTCTCAATTGACCGGATCGCTCCTGTCGTTGAAACGGAATTAATGCAGGTCCTTGAAAAACTCAGCAAATTCCAAATTACCCCTTTAAGTTTTGATGGTGCCTCAAGCGCAGAACAAGCCTTGATCCCAGCGCAATACAAATCGGGCGAACCGATCGATCCTTACATCGCACAATTCGATACCACTGTCCCTCATACGATACCAGTCGAAGAGTACCTCGATGTCCGCCTCTCCCGGACCATCTGCAAAGTCATGCGCGTATTCAACCGGATGTCCAGGAATACAGAAGTCTTCATTGGAGATACCAAAGACCTTAAAAAGTTCTATGCTTCCCAAGGCTATAAAGGGATTACTCAGCTCGGCACAAATAACTCCAACAAGTACTACGTTGTCGAACACCCAGACCCGCGCCTCAATAAGCTGGTCATTGCCGGCATTGCGAATAAGTCCCGTTTCAACAACGTCCTTCTTCAGTTGAAATATAAAGACGTCGACTTAGGAACCCAAGTAGCCGTTCGCGGGACAGTGCGAGCAGCATTAGAAACCAACACGCGGGCTTTGCAAACTGAGTTAAAAGAATTTGATCCGCCTCCATACCTTGCGTTTGTCGGCAACAGGACGATGGTCTTGATCGAACTGGCCAATCGCCTCTACCCAGATGAAATGAGCAAAGCGCAATCGCCTACTGATAAAGAGAAAAAAGCGGAAGCGCTTTTATCGGCGAACAACAATCTCAAAACCGTTGAGGTCGGAGGAGTCTTCAAGTTCTCCTACATGACAGCTGTGATCGACGGACAAGAGAGGGGCATCATCGGCTTTAGGATGCCGAACGGAAGCCTCTCATACGATGCAACGCAAGCTTTGATCGATGCCGGAGTCAAGAGGATCGTTACAGTCGGGGCCGGCGGCTCTTTGACAGAAGAGCTTGGCGTCAGCAGCTACCAGATCATTTCGGAATCCCAATACCAAGATCAAAAAGTGGCTCTCCCACCTTCTGGGATCATGCCGATTGCCATCCCCTCCATTAAAGTAGCCTCTTCCTGCAAAAACCGCACCGTCGACTCGCCTTTGGAAGAACACCAGGGCTGGTTTCATGATGTTAAAGCGTCAGCTACGACTTCTGTCGACGTGGAGACCTTCCACATTCTGAAGGCGATCAAGGACAGCGAGGCAGACGATGTGCAGTATCTGCCCGGCATTTTCACCTCCGACGTCGTTGGAGCCCACCCGCTCGTCGATAAGATCAGCCTCGAAAACGCCTACCCTGGCCTGCCAGGACTGATCCAAGGGACATTCGACCTTCTTAAGGTGCCGAAAGCATAAAATAATCATCAGCCCAAAAGACCCGCTTGCAAAATAAGAATATCCAAATTCTGCAAGCGGATCAATTAAGAGCTGCAATTTTACACACAAAATAAAACCATCATAATTATTAAATCTTCAGGAGAAGTATCCATGGCGTTAAAGCTACAAATAGACGGAGCAACAATCGGCCAAGAAACGATTAACAGCGATCTGTCGCAAAACACCCAAACTAAGGAGCCAAGCGCTCTTGCCCAACAGATCCATCAGCAAAGCGTACCATCGCAAGCCCCATCGATGCGCAGCCGGATGCTCGATACGGTAGCATCCAACTTTTCACCCGAAGCCAAACAGGTCATCCTAGGACATCTGGGTGCAACCCAGCTCTCCACGACCAACATCCGCTACATCGACCAGATGGGATCAGAGCGCCCTGCTATCGTCGGCTCCTTCGTCGGGACCACGGCGAACGAGCGGCTCAAAGGGATGAAAACCCTCACAGCCCTGCGGCACGAGTTCGCCTTCGACCTCTTCACCAACACGCTCCGCCCTCAAATCGAAGCCCTCATGCGCCTGCATGGCGACAACCGCAGCTTCGACGAGGCCGTCTGCATCTACGGGTTCAACCGCCTCTTCACACGGGAATACGCCTCTGCAGGCACCGACATCGACTTCATGCTTGCCATCGATACTCAAGACGCCCAGCTCATCCAAGAGATCCGCAATTTCGTTAAAGAAGCGGTCAAGCCGAAGCTAAAAAATGTCGGCATGGACATGGAAACCGCCGACTACCTCATGCTAGGCCTTAACACCTACACTCCGAAGCTTAACGACACCCGCAAGTCCCTTTTCACACTCGCCAACATGTTCAACCCCCTTAAACCTAAAGCCAACGTCGAGCTCATCACAGGCTCCGACCAGATCCTCCGCTCCAGCATTTTCAGCTTTACCGATAAGCAGCTTGCCGAGCACTTTGGCAACCTCGTAGCTAAAATGTACCCAATGCAGCCAGATGAACTCATCCATTACAAAGAAGGCCTCGTTCAAAAACTAGCCGAAAAAGGAGCCCCGTTCCGCAACCAGATGATCGACCACCTCCAGAAGATGGCGAACAGCGAGCTCTACATTGGCAAAAAGCCCTACGACAACAAAAAAACGATCCAAACAGAACTGGGAAAACCTGACCTTGCAGACAAAGTCGCAGCCCGCACTGCAAAGTTCTCCATCAAGTTCAGTTTGAACCGGATCGCCGATATCTTTGCCTCGACAACCCTGCAATCTCCGACACTTTCCCCAGACCGCCTTAAACAAATCGAAAGCCTCGCCCTCGTCCTCTCCAACATCATCTGCAGGATCGACACTCCAGAAGGAGCGCCTGCCCTTAAGCTGCAGCTGACCTACTCCGACATCTCCCTCGACCAGATCCGCCAAATGAGCCTGACCGACCGGAAGATCGTCTCTGAGATCCTCGCCGGCCTAGGCCATCGCATCGACCCTTCCAGCGCAACATTTGCAGAAGAATGCTACGACAACCTGTGGGCCCTCGGCAAAACGCTCTACAATTCAGCTCAAACACTCGAGCAGCAGATCTTCTCTGAAGCAAGAGACTTTGGACTAAACTAATCCACATAGCCCTGCTTGGCCCCCATCAGGGGGCTTCGCAGCAGGGGCTTTTTCCTCTCTCTAGCCCTCAAAAAAAAGAAATTTCCAGCTCTTTTTTTATTCCTAACCAACGCAATACTAACATCTTACAAAAAGACCACAACTAATTAAATCAACAACGAATAAACTAAATCAATTAAAACTAACAACTTAAGAACATAAATCGTAAAATAACACAAAACACACAAGACCTTTAATTAAAAAGTTTTGTATTGTATAATTAAATATGAATCAAATTGTTTCATAGGCGGTATCCATGTCAAC
>JAFEGF010000243.1 GCA_018240225.1 Verrucomicrobiota bacterium | reverse complement strand
GCCTCTATCCTGCCTAAAGGAACTAAGTTCAAACGGGTCACTTTTAATGCGATCACAAAAGAAGCTGTTTTAGATGCCCTTGACCATCCTCGGGCGATCGACCAGGCGCTCGTTGATGCGCAGCAGGCTCGGCGTCTTTTGGACCGGATCGTCGGTTATAAAATTTCACCTATTTTGACGCGGCGCGTGCAAGGCGCCCGCGACGGAGGGCTTTCTGCAGGCAGAGTCCAATCGGTCGCCCTCAAATTGGTCGTCGACCGGGAAAAAGAGATCGAAGCTTTTATACCGATCGAATACTGGAACATTGAATCGATCCTGCAAACAAAAAAAAACGAACAGCCGTTCCATGCTATCCTTTACTCTGTCGATGGGAAAAAGGTGGAAAAAGAAGCAATTCCTGGAAAAGATTGCTACACGATTTCCAACGAGAAAGCTGCACGCGACGTCGTCGCCAAGCTCCAAAATGCTAATTACCACGTAGCAAGCGTTGAAAAAAAAGAGAAGCGCCGCAATCCCGTCGCCCCTTTTATTACTTCAACGTTGCAGCAAGAGGCTAGCCGTCATTACGGTTTTTCAGCCTCGCGGACTATGAACATTGCCCAAGGGCTTTATGAAGGTATCGACCTCGGCAACGAAGGCTCGGAAGGTTTGATCACCTATATGCGTACCGACTCGGTCCGCTTAGCCCCGGAAGCGATTGATGCCGCCCGCAAGTTCATCTTAAAAGAATACGGTCCTCAATACCTTCCTCCCGAAGGCAAGCAGTACTCGACGAAAAAAAGCGCCCAGGATGCCCACGAAGCGATCCGTCCGACTAATCTTCAGCATCCGCCTGATTCGATTAAAAACTACCTCACGCTTGACCAGTACAAGCTTTACGTCCTTATCTGGCGCCGGTTCCTCGCTTCCCAGATGAATCCTGCGATTTATGACACTGTTTCATGCGACATCGAAACCGATAAGAACATTTTGCTCCGCTCAAGCGGATCTGTGATCAAGTTCAAAGGATTCCTTGCTGTCTATGAAGAGCGGGAAGACAGGACGAATGGCGAAGAAAAAGAAAAAGAAGACCAAGATAAGATCCTCCCTCCGCTTGTCGAAGGGCAGGCCCTTCTTCTCAACGAAGTGCAGTCGCACCAAGCCTTTACCCGCCCTCCTCCTCGCTTTACAGAAGCATCCCTTGTCAAAGAGCTGGAAAAATCAGGGATCGGACGCCCCTCAACGTACGCAGCGATCATGAACAAGATCCAAAGCCGCGACTACACCACCAAGGAAAAAGGAACGTTAAAACCGACCGAACTTGGAAAGGTCATTGCCCAGATGCTTGAAGACAATTTCAAGATCATCATGGACATCGGTTTTACTGCAACGATGGAAGATGACCTCGAGTTCATCGCAGAGAACCAAAAGAATTGGAAGGATTTGATCCGCGAGTTTTGGGATAAGTTCATTCCTACTGTAGAAACTGCTGAAAAAGAGGCTCATGTCCCCAAAGTAGAGACCGATCTCGATTGCCCTGAGTGTGGAAAGCCTTTGCAAAAAATCTGGTCCCGCCAAAAGTATTTCTACGGCTGTTCCAACTATCCCGATTGCCGGTTCACAGCGCCGGTAGAATCCTTTAATTTTAATAAAGAGGACTTCGATCCTGCGTTCGATTGGGAGCAGCCTTGCCCCAAGTGCAGCAGCGAAATGAAAATCCGGTATGGCAAATTTGGCCCGTTCCTGGGCTGCTCCCGGTATCCAGATTGCAGAGGCATCGTCAACATTCCTCGTAAAGATGAGATCCCTGCAAGCGAAATGCCCACATGCCCGGCTTTAGGATGCGATGGGAAAATGGTCCAGCGCAGGTCCCGCTTCGGCAAGCCCTTTTTCTCCTGTTCCAACTTCCCCGATTGCGATGTGATCGTCAACAATCTCGACGACCTCAACGAAAAATACCCGAACCATCCTAAAACAGCCTACGTCAAAAAAGCTGGAAAATTTGGCAAAGGCAAAGGCGGAAAAGGGAAAAAAGAAAAAGAAAAAGCAGCTCCTAAAAAAGGAAAAGAAAAAAAGGACAAGGCAAAATCTACCCGTCCTCAAAAGCCCTATGCCCTATCTAAAGAGCTGCAGGCCATCGTTGGAGAAAAAGAACTGTCGCGGCCAGAAGTCGTTAAAAAGACATGGGAGTACATTAAAAAGCACGATCTCCAAGATAAGAAGAACAAGAGGCTGATCGTGCCGGATGCCAAGCTTGCGAAAGTCTTCGGCTCCGATAAAGCATTAGATATGATGAAGCTTTCCGGCGTGCTAGGCAAACACCTAAGCTAAGAGTCTTTCGTTAAATTTTGAAGTTCTAAAGCTGTTGGAGGAATGATGAATCACAAAATGAAAACATTGCTCTTTATCTTCATCGCCTTTATTGGTTCCAGCGTTCAAAAAGCTGCTGCAGAAGAACGTTCCTCTACTCCTCAGCTTCAGGTCCTCAGTTGGAGCCCTAGGATCTTTCTCATTGAGAATTTTCTTACTTCCGTTGAATGCGATTTGATCATCGAAAAAGCAAAGCCCCTATTGAGCCGCTCGACTGTTGTCGACGACCATGACCTAGGAGGAGCCCTTCATGAAGGAAGGACAAGCCAAGGGATGTTTTTTCCAAAAGCTTCTTCCGATATGATTATCCGCAACATCGAAAAGCGGATCGCAGCATTGACCATGCTTCCTGAGGAAAATGGAGAGGGGATCCAAGTCCTTTCCTACGGACCTGGAGCCGAGTACCAGCCCCACTACGACTATTTTGATCCAGCGACTCCTGGCGGAAAGGCCTGTTATGACCGTGGAGGGCAGCGCATCGCCACATTGATCATCTATCTCCATACGACAGAGGAGGGAGGCGAGACAATCTTTCCCAAAGCGAGGATTGGGGTCCGTCCCATTAAAGGCAATGCGGTTCTCTTTTACAACTGCACTCCCGATGGGATCGAAGATCCCCTTTCTTTTCATGGCGGGGCGCCCGTCAAAAAAGGGGAGAAATGGATTGCGACGAAGTGGATTCGGAAAGGGGTGTTTAATTAACGGAAGGGAATTGCAACACTTGCTTCTACCTGCAGCCTTCGTAAGAGACTGCTAACGGATTTAGGTTTCGTCGCTTTTTTGAGAATTTTTCGTAAATTTTCCGTCCGTTTGTTGGGGGTAATATACGAAAGCTGATATAACCCCCAACAAACGGACGGAAAATTTCCTGAAAAAGTCCAAAAAATCGACAGAAACTAAATTC
>JAFEGF010000242.1 GCA_018240225.1 Verrucomicrobiota bacterium | reverse complement strand
TAACTCTAGTACAAAAAAATTGAGATAGCTGCTACGCTACTCCGACTAATTTAGGATGCATCTATGAAGAAACCGGTTTTGAGCGGCAATAAGATCCATTTCACCAGCCTGGGATGTTCCAGAAACCTCGTCGATACCGAGGTAATGATCGGCATCTTGCTGAAAGCTGGCTATGAAGCGACCCCAGATCTTGCCGAAGCTGACTATTTGATCGTCAATACTTGCGGCTTTTTGGCGTCTTCGCGCCAAGAGTCATGCGATACGATCGATGAGATGTTCAAAGGTAAGAAAAAAGGCGCCAAGGTGATCGTCGCTGGATGCATGGTCCAAAAACATAAAGACGAGCTCAAAGCGAAATTTTCCGATATCCACTATTTCTTGGGATCTGGCGATGTGGAAAAAGTTTTGGAAGCGATCCAGGCGCAAGGCCCTGGCGAAGCGGTGACGACGGCCAGAAGCTACCTCGAATGGGGAGAAGTGCCGCGCCAGTTGTCGACGCCCCAGCATTTTGCTTATTTGAAGATCGCAGAGGGATGCGCCAAGCAGTGCGCTTTCTGCATCATCCCTAAGATCAAAGGGCCTTTGCGCAGCAAGCCGGTCGACAGGGTCGTCAAAGAGTTCAACGCCCTGCTTGGTCAAGGCGTCCATGAAGTGATCTTGATCGCTCAGGACCTTGGAGATTACGGCAAGGAAAGGAAAGAGGTCCATGGTTTGGAGAACCTCGTGGACGAGCTGCTAAAGTCCCCGAAAGACTTCTGGCTCCGTTTCCTTTACCTGTATCCCGATGAGATCACGGAAGAACTGATCGGCATCATGGAAAAAGATCCCCGGATCTGCAAGTACCTCGATATGCCGATCCAGCATATCAATGATGGGATGCTCAAAGCAATGCGCCGCAAGACGAACAAAGAGCAGATCATCAATATCATCACAACCTTGCGCAAGCGGCTTCCAGGCGTAATCATCCGCACGAGCCTAATGGTCGGGTTCCCAGGCGAGACGGAAGAGCAGTTCGAAGAGATGCTCCAGTTCATCCAAGATTATCCGCTCGATAACATCGGCATTTTCCAATATTCCCGCGAAGAGGAATCTCCCTCTGCTAAAATGCCGGGCCACATCAGCGACGAGGTCAAGAAGGCCCGCTATGAGAAGCTTGCAAAGACCCAAATGAAAATTGTGAAAAAGCGGAACAAGGCCTACATCGGCAAACGGCTGAAAGTTGTTGTCGAAGGATACCATCCTGAATCGGATTTCTTGATGCGCGGACGTTTTTACGGCCAATGCCCTGAAATCGATGGCCAAGTGATCATCAACGATGGAAGAAAAGTGACGGCGTTCGGCCGGTTCTACGAAGTGGAGATCACCGATATCGCCGACTACGATCTGATCGGCAGGGTCATAGGTCCTGTTGCATCGGAAGAGAAGAAAGAAAAACCGAAATCCTCAAAGCTGCAGTTGGCATGAAAAAAGAAGTTGTCCTGAAACCAGGAAAAGAAAAATCGCTCTTGAAAAGGCATCCTTGGATCTTTTCTGGAGCGATTGCAAGCCTTCCCTCGATTGAAAATGGAGAGGTCCTTCCCATCCTGAGCTCCTCTGGGCAATTTCTTGCTAAAGGGTATTTTCACGGGCAAAACTCGATCTCCGGACGGGTCTTGACATTTTCTGATCAGCCGATCGAGGAAGCTTTAAGCGATGCCATCGACCGGGCCATTGCTATGCGCAAGTCTTTCTTTGCAGGGCAGGAGACGAATTGTTTCCGTCTAATCAATGCGGAAGGAGATGGATTACCTGGACTGATCGTCGATCAGTATGAGAAGGTCCTTGTCGTGCAGATCAACACCTGCGGCATGGAGCTGCTCAAAGGCCAAATCATCGAAATGCTCGTCCAAAAATGCCGTCCGCAAGCCATCTATGAAAAGTCCACTTCCTCCGCAAGGCGGCAAGAAGGGCTTGTCGATTTCCAAGGCTGGGTCTATTCCAAGCACAACACAGAACTGGTCGTGCAGGAACATGGGGCGCTGTTTCAAGTCTCTTTAGAAAAGGGGCAGAAAACAGGTTTTTTCCTCGATCAGAGGGAAATGCGTAAAAAAATCGGAGATCTTAGCCAGGGCAAACGGGTCCTTAATTGCTTTTCCTATAGCGGCGGGTTTTCGATCTACGCATTGCGAGCAGGGGCTAAGCATGTGACAAGCGTCGATTGCAGCGCGGATGCGTTGAAGCTTACCCATAAAAACACAGAGCTGAACCAGATCAATCCCAACACCCACGAGATCATCGAAGCGGACGTCTTTGATTTTTTGCGGAAGACATCGGACCAGTATGATCTGATCATTCTTGATCCTCCCGCTTTTGCCAAGAAGAGGGGAGATCAGAACGCTGCGTGCTCAGGATATAAGGAGATCAACAGGCTCGCCTTTGAACTATTGAAGAAAAGTTCCTTCCATCTTCCTCTTTTGCTCACCTGCTCCTGCTCCCACTTCATTGACGAGGGATTGTTCCAAAATGTCGTTTTCCAAGCTTCGATTGATGCTGGATGCGACGCTCAAGTTTTGTCCAAGCACATTCAATCTCCCGACCATCCGATCTCTCTTGCCCATCCCGAGGGAGGGTATCTCAAAAGCTTGCTTCTCAAACTCTAACAATGGAGGACAACATGTCAGTATCGCCAACTGGAACAGCTTATGGTTCTGACGAAGATTGGGGTAGTTTTGATGGGGATTTTGATTCGACTTTTCCACCTTCCAGTGTTTCCAGCGAAGGGGGTATGACTCAAGCTGCAAGAGCGCAATACGATCTTTTATTAACAAAAGAGGAAATGCAAGAACTCAACGGCAAGCCGGGTCCTCGGCAGATGCTTTTTTTCAGCACCATTCATATCCTCGCATCGGAAGGGTGTTTCGATCTTGCTGAAATGACTTTGTCTGAAGCTGACGAGAAAAATATCTGGCAAGGGTTTGAAGAGCAAAGAGCTAAGGCCTATACCCATCTGATCGGAAAAATCCTTGAAAAAGGGGTTCACGAGAATGCAAACGCTTTGTATAGTCGCGGAATAGAAGGGCTTGCATGGGAAGGCTTTCCGGCTCATCTAGAAGAGGCGCAAAAAGCTCTTGCTCAAGCAGGGTTTCACTTCGATTAGTCCTAAGAGGGTGTTGTAAAACTCCCATTTGCCCGAGGCTATTGCCTCGGTCGCCGAAGCGGGTTTTTTACTCTTTTTTAAACTTTTGGAGGTCGAATGCTCAAATTTCGATTTATTGCTCCAAATGGGCCCGATTATGCAGC
>JAFEGF010000241.1 GCA_018240225.1 Verrucomicrobiota bacterium | reverse complement strand
AGCGAGGGTTCCGTCGAGCGAAATAGCATGTAGTTGCGAATGTAGTTTTTTACGTAAGTCAAGATTTCCCGTTCTGTCAAGTGTCCCGCTTGAGATCTCAGGAAGCTAACGATATGGTTATAGTGGGCATTTAAGTGTGGGGAGTTTTTAGGGTTTAAAACGACCACTTCCCGTCCAGATCCCGACCCGCAAGATACAACAGGCATTTGCGATAAACTTAAAAGACCTCCAGTAGCCGGTGTATAATCCACCCCATAGACCTTTAACTGAGACTCAAAATGCCGGTTTCGAAAGAAATTCTTCTTAAATCCCGTCATAAAATTGCGCATCGAAATCGTCCGTTCTCCTACCCCATCTCCAAAGTCTGGATGATCAAACTTATCATAAGTAGGTTCTGTGATAAGAAATGCATGCATTTCCGGATATCTACGTTCAATCACTTTAGGTTGCTCTTCAAGCACAAGAAGTTTATTCATGTTTTGTTGAATGGGGAACTGTTCTCCAATGTCGATCATGGCATAGCCATAGTTTAATTCTCGCACACGCCCATAGCGCATATCCTTGTCTGATGGAAATCCAACGACAACAATATCGCCTACTTTGACTGCATTGGGTTTCAAACCAGAATTGAGAACAGCCTTTAATCCGCCTCCATGAGATAGCCACTTGCCGCCGATGAGAATTCCTTTGCGCCCTTCTGAATCGCTTTGGTAAGGAGATAAAGCGCCCCATTTTCTCAAAAATAGAGAAATATTCTCGCTGATTGCTCCTCCGCTGTTCGTAAAATGGCAGGCTCTGCCGAAATTAAATAGCGCTTGCATGCTAAGACTATCGAGTGTTTCAGATCCTTCTCTGCCAGGCTCGTTAAAATACCCTTGCAGCGCCGCATCCATCTTCCGATAGATCTTTTCTAATTTTGCTTCATCGATCTGTCCTGGATTTAAACGGCTAGGATGCCTTTTAGCCATCGGAGCCCAGTCAATAGCGGCTATTTTTGATAAATATTTACTTGAATCAGTTACACCTGATGAAGACGACGCAGACATCTTAAACCTCTTATTTTCAATAAATTACAATTAATATTACAAATGTTAAAATCTTTGTTCGGACATAATCATATCTTAATTTCATTAATTTATTATTAAAATACAAAAAATAATAAAAATTAAAATTGCATGATCTCTATAACAACTTAACTTAATAACAAAAACTAAAATTCTTAATACTTGTTTAATAAATAATTAGTAAAATTAAAGTCAAAAAATTAGGAGTTGATTATGTCTTTAAAAGTAAATGTCCATCCATTCACAGAAACTACATATCAATCGAATTCTGCATTTAGCTCAGATCCTACGATCACATCGCAAAACACAACTATTAAAAAGAACTTGGAGTGGAAACTAAGCAAAACCCTTTATAATATATTTAGTTCAAGTTCAGAATTTTCAGCGGGAATCGATTGCGATGTCCTTGCAAAGAAGATAGCGGAATTTGCTGGGAACCAGGCTACGCAAAAAAGTGAATCGGCCTATAAATGGGTCATTTTTAAAGATGACCTTTCTGCATCACTCCATTATTATTTACAAACAGACGAGTGTTTAGGCAAGGGAACATACGGAGAGGTATACAGAGGATTTACCTCTGAAGGAGCTCCATGTGCAATTAAAATTGGAAGAATCTATCAGGATGAAATTTTATCATTATTTGAACTATCGACAAGGCATTCCTATCAGTCCAACATCTGTCAAATCCTTGCAGCAAACCATGAGGAAGATATACTTGTAATGGAGCTTGCCCATGCAGATCTAAGACACGCCAAACCATCGCTGACAGAAAAAGAGATACGCATCCTCTTCCGTGGAATCTTAAGCGGCATCAATGAAATGGTCTCGAAACAGATCACCCACTCCGACTTAAAACCAGCTAACATTTTTCTCATGAAAAGAGACGATTATTTCTCAGCTAAAATCGGCGATTTTGGTTTAGCCATCAAAAATTTGGGGAAATTCAATGCTGGAACACGATGGTACTACTCTCCAGAAATTTATCGATCGTTATCCTTACACGAGAAGCTTTTATCTGATCAGGTTCCAAAAATCGATATCTGGGCAGCGATGATGGTGTTTGCAGAAGTCGGCTATAATATGATGAGTTTGGAATTTCAAGATCGTTTCCAAGCATATACGCACACTCTGAAATGGGAAATGGAAAATACAGCCTCCAAAAAAGAATTCCTTTTTAATATGGCTGCAGATTTTAAGAGGGGCAAATATTCGCATTCTGATGGATTATTTTCTGAACTAAAAGCTCAAACGCCGATGGACTCTTTGGTTCAAGCTATGGCGATGATCGACCCGGAAAAGAGAATTTCTGCTCAAGAAGCCCTCAATTTATTTGATGGTCTGTTCACAAGTAGACCTCCTTCATCGCCAGATTTGGACATCAGCGATGAACTTTCTTCGGAAGATCTTATAAGCGGGTCAGATTTTTAGAAAAAAGAATCCCGAGCCATCAGATCTAATGTAGAAAGATCAGCTCGGGATGGGGAAATCGGGCGATTAGCCTTTTTTCTTTTTGATGTAAGCGACAACATCGCCTACAGTTTTGAGCTTCTCAGCTTCTTCTTCTGAGATCTCAAAGCCAAAGCGCTCTTCAAATGTCATGATGAGCTCTGTGAGGTCCAACGAATCAGCATTTAAATCTTCAACGAACGACTTCTCAAGCGTAACGTCGTTCACATCAACACCGAGCTGTTCCACTACGATGTCAATTACATCCTTTTCAATATTTGTAGTTGCCATAGGCTCCTTAAAGTTAACAAAAAACAATAAATTACATCACCATTCCGCCATCTACAGTTAGCACCTGCCCTGTCATATAATCAGAGAGGTGGCTAGCCAGGAAGACGGCAGCATTCGCGATATCTTGCGGACATCCCATTTTGCCCATCGGGATCTTTTTCAGGATCCCTTCCCTTTGAACGTCGGTCAAAACATCAGTCATACGGGTCTGAATAAACCCGGGAGCGATGCAATTCACGCAAATTCCACGTGTAGCAAGCTCTTGGGCCAAGGATTTCGTAAATCCAACCATTCCCGATTTGGAAGCAGCATAATTGACTTGACCCGCATTTCCTGTCAAGCCAACAACGGAAGTGATATTGATAATTTTGCCTTTTTTGGCTTTGAGCATCGGGCGGACGAGGGATTGGCAGGTGTTATAAACAGATTTTAGATTGGTGTCGATGACCGCATCCCAATCTTCTTCCGTCATTTTCATTAAAAGGCCGTCACG
>JAFEGF010000239.1 GCA_018240225.1 Verrucomicrobiota bacterium | reverse complement strand
GGCCCTTTGTAAAAGCCTAGACCAACGATCGGCTCAGGGCTGACGCTTTTGATCGGAAATGGAGGGGTTGCGGAAAACGTGTAGGCTCCCATGAAATAATGGTTCATCTTCCTTCCATCGGAGTGCAAAGTAGGGATGGTTACGAAGGAGTGGAAAAATGCAAGATAGTCATCGCCCACCCTTAATGCAGGTGAACCTCCGCGAGGTTCGCCCCACTGCCAGTTCCAATTGGAAGCGCTTCTAGCAACTGTTTCGCACGCTCCTATATCGAGCAGAGGGTGGTAGATCACATGGGGAGTTAGGCTGTAGGCAAGAAGAAGCTGTCCTTGGTAATCAAATGGGACCCAATTTTTTTCCCGCCTCCCTTTGATCTCTCCTTCAAATTGAGAGAGTTTGACAGGGTTTTCGACATGGAAGAGCCCTCCGTCAAAGCTAAGCTTTGCGACAAAGACGCGAAAACCACCTTTGCTGATCTCAGGATCGGTATTATCGCTGTAGACGAGGTAGATCTGGTCGCCGACTGCAATTATCCGCCCGTCGTCAGTGCGCGACGGGGTCGTAGGAGAAAGGGTGGTGTCTAAAATTTGAGGTTCGCCGATTGGGGAAAAATCCTCGTCGAGCCAGATGAGGCCGATCTGGGAGGTATACGAGTTCTTGATGTCGGGTATGATCCGAAAGCTCATCAAGATCAATCCTTTCCAATGGATGATCGAAGGATTGAAGGCATCAGGAAAGCCTGGGATCTGGATTTTTTTGATATTGAGAACGAAATCCTGCGCTGATTCTTCTAAATCGATCATGGGGTTTGTAGCGGCAAGCAAGGTTTGGCTATGGCAAATCATCAAAAGGGCAAGCCCCCATCGTAATTCACAAAACCTAAGTTGGCGCAATATGCGTTGCATATCCTTCCTTCTGTTATTATTTCATCGAGGTAATTGGAACTAAACTGTCGAATAGGCCTTTCTTGTCTAATTTAGCTACCCAAAGCTCATGGTCCTGCCTTCCATAAACGACCCAAATGAACTTTTCATTGAAGATAAATCCGCCAGGAAAAACAACGAGCAGGGGCTTCCATGTCTTATATGCAACCCCGTTATAGAAGTTCTTACCAACAATCGGTTCTTTGCTCATCCGCGTAATGGCAAAAGGGGGCTTGGCAGAGAATGTGTAAGCGCCCATGAAATAGTGTTGGATCACTTTGCCAAGCGATTGGACCGAGGCCATATTGATGGATGAATGGAAAAAGGAAAGGTATTCTCCATCGACGACAAACGCTTGCGACCCTCCGCGCAGCACCCCCCATTTCCATTGGACAAGGCCGATCGATGAACAGGCGGACACGCAAGAGTTGGTTCCCCAAACAGGTTTGAAAATATGATGGGGCACAAGGCTGTAGACTAGATGAAGTTCATCTTCATAGATGAAGGGCGTCCAATTCTTTTCCCAGCGCAATTTAGTCATGCCGGGATATTTTTCGATCCATTCGATTGCATCGACAAAAAAAGAATCCCCGTCCCATTTGACCTCCGAAATGCAGACGCGGCGGGTTTCTTTCTCATTGGGCTCGTCGAGGGTATTGCTATAAACGATCAGAAGGCGGTCTTGAAGGCAGATCAGCCGCGGATCTTGATCTTTTGTCGGCAGCTGGCGAGGGGGCAAGCGCATCTGGATGATATAGACTTTGCTTGCAGGATTAAAATCTTCGTCGAGAAAAACCAGTCCCATCTGGTGAGTCGAGACATTTTTTTGATCGCGGATCCGAAAAGAGAGTAAAAGCGAATCGTTCCACCGAAGGATCGAAGGGTTGAACGATCCTGGATGGCCATCAATTTCGATTCTTCTTAATTCGAGGATAAAGCTGTGGGGATTTTTTTCGAGGTCGGTCAGTCCAGGAGGCAGGATAATTTCTTTGCCTGTGTCGGATGGATCGCTAGCGGCGCTTTCACCTGCGTAGTCATTGTCATATGGATAAGAGTCGGAACAAATGGATAACACCGGGACCAAGGATAGAACAGCGATGCAAGCGGAAAAAATAATGGTACGCATAAGGTCCTCAATTAGCTATACGCAAATGAACTCAATAGTTGGTTTTGGCTTTGTCAAGCTGTTCGAAACGGGCATTCGGCCAAAACTCAAAAGGAAATGCGTTGTACAGTTTCATAAGGTCGCATTCACATGGCTTTTCTCCTCCCATCAGAAGCGCTTCTTCAACAGAGTAGGCAAACTGAAAGTCGGGTCGATTTGTGCCTGCATAATAATCAAAGTACTTGAAAAGGGGCTCGGTCTCAGTGATCCGGAGCATGCGGGCAGGGATGCCAAAAGCTTCTGCAACAACGATTCCATGCAATGAACTTGAGATGACAAAGCGGCTATCGCAAATTTTTCGGATCACTTCGTCCCAAGGATCTGTCGCATAGACGGCGTTAGGAAAGAGTTCTTTGGGGAAAAAATGCAGTTCCGAGTAGTGGGGTATGATGATGAAATCGTAGGAGGGGTTTTCGCTTCGCTTAAACTCAGGAAAGAGGTAGGGAACGAGAAGAGCTGGGTCGCCGTAGATCTCAGGGGCCTCGATTTGAAAAATTTCCATCAGAAACTGCCGCGTTAGAGGTCCTCGCACAGCGCGGACGTCCAGATGGGTGAACGCATAGCTTTCCTTTTTCGGAAGTTTTCCGTTGACTCCCGTTCCCCAGATCACGTCGCCATCTGCAGCAAAAGACATCAGCGAACCTAAGGCAAGGAGTTTTTTATCTTTATTTTTTGGGTGTCGGATGAAGACTTTGACAGGCCCGCCCACAATCCGTTCAACGATTTTTAAGGAAAGGTAGTCGCCGAAGTTCACAAACTTCTGTTGCTGCCAATAATAAAGAGGAAGTCCTTCTTCTGAGCTTAAGCAGACAGGAAGAACAGCAATCAATAGGAAGATGAAATGCTTGCATTGGTTCCAAGAAAAGAGTGTGGTCAGTCGCATAAGTATTGCTCTAAACAAAAAGGCTCGAGAAGGTGTCGTGAACGAGGTGGCGAATATAATGACCCCAGCAAAATATTGCAATCTTTGAACTAATCCTAGAAGAACTTTTCCCAATACGAGCCAGTTGCAAAACTTATTTGCTCAGCAAAATCATCGAATTTCCCGAGCAAAGCAGTTTTGAAACTGCCCCATACGGCTAAAATTTTACCCAGCCTCAGCGTCTGAAAGGACTAAGGTCTTATGAAATCTCATCAAAAAGAATCTCAAAAAACTAAATAGCCTGGTTTGTAGATATACACATCGTGGTTCAAAAATTGGCTTTTGCTTTGCTGGCATCCCAGACTTCGGTCCTGCCTGCAT
>JAFEGF010000023.1 GCA_018240225.1 Verrucomicrobiota bacterium | reverse complement strand
CGAGCTTCTTGCGTGTTTAAGGAAAAGCAAAAAAACACCCTGCTTCCTCATGTTGATTCCGAAGGTGTTAAAGAAGCGCTTATTGTCATGGATACGGGAGGCTTTCCTTATCCAGCGCATGGCCAATACCCGCTTTTTCTCCTTTTGTCCGAGGAGCGGGAAGACTATCAAAAAAAGTCGGGCGCTTATGAGGAAATAGTCCAAATCGGACATCAAGTTAAGTACTATAAAGGTTCAAAACATATCAGTTTTATGGACCATGGATACATCGACCCTCCAAACCCAGTGAATCCTGAAGAGCGCTACTTTAATGGGACATTAGAGGAAAGAAAACTCTTCTTTGATCAAGTCAGAAAAGATATTCGAGAGTTCCTCGTTAAGAGCTGCATCGGAAACTCTGTTAATAATTTCTAGCTTTCGTATTTGCATTGCTATCGGATTCTAAAGATCTCTAAAATTGAGAAGCCTATCAATGTTCATGCTAAATAAATTCGAACTGAACATTCAAATTAGCTCAATGCTTTAATTTTTAAAAATTGATTGCATCTATGGCTAAATCTCCCTGGATAGTAAAATTCCGCGTGGAAGCCGCTTAAACAAATATCCTTTCTTACATTTAGAATGCGTCCATTGGATATGCCGTTTTAATCTGGGCTTTCTTTCAATATTGAACTCTCATGGAGAAATCATCTATGCAACCACTCAATGAAATCGTAAAGGAAATTGGAGTTCCAGTCTGGATATGCTTTGGATTTTCATTTTTTTTAATTGTGATGACAATTATTGGTGCGGCATCCGAAAAAACTCCTGCAATGCCTTGGGTTTCAGTTCTTCCGCTCACGAGTATTGTTACCGTAGCTATCATGATGGGAATGATCTTTTATTGCACAAATGACTCCATAAAAAGAAGAAAAGCTTGGAACCAAGAAAAGGCAAGATTTGCTGGTGAGCTAGCAGCAATTAGGTCAGCCCCAGTTCTAGAAGAAAAGAAAACAGTCGCATTAGACAAACGCCTTCAATCCATAGATGGCATTATCGGTTATCTAGACCAAAGCATCAAGATGGAGCACGAGCCAAAGGACTTAACCCCCATATTGCTCGCTCTTGCGAAAGAAATAAAAAATGTTCGTGATGGTAACTAATACCATTAGATCGGAACATCGAAAGTCAACGCGATCTCTATTTTAAAGACATCGGATGGCGTCAGGAAACGCACATGCTCAAATTGTTGAGGGGCGGGATCGGGCAATTGGGCTGGCAAGCTATGCAGATCGAGATCAATGAAGGGAGCGACTTTCTGATATTGGTAGCGGTTGACGAAATCGGTGCCCCGAAAGCCAGATTGAAACTCCTCTTCAACCAAAGGGGGCCAATCCCGATCGTTGCAGTGGCCCCAGGTCGTCACCTTTTTGAGCATCTGCTCTTTTGTTCTGACAAAGCTATAATGGTGGACCAGGGGAAGGTCGTCATGCCCTGTTTTCATGGCAGCCTTATGCAGCTTGATTCCGCCAAAGATCCCCCAGCGCTCGTTCCAGCGCATTAAGAGATCCCCATTGAGGTGCTTTTTTCGGACAAGGACCGGAACCTCTTCCCAGGCATGGGCCTGGAGGGTTGTTTCCCGGAAGCACCAATAGACAGCGAACCGAACAAGCTCATATTCGTCGAATCCTCCTCTATTGAACCAGGTGATAAACCTGTCTGTATCGACGATCTCGTCCGTATCAAGGAAAAGGACAAGGTCGATTTCAGGGTCGATGTGATAGGTGGCGACGAGGCGGGCAATGTTGTGCCAGTAGGCGTTTCCATAATGGGCATAGGGGATGCGTCTTCGATCAAAGGGATACTGAAGGAAGAGAACATCGGGGTGCTCTGCATAGATCCGCTTGAGCAAATCGAGGTCTTCGGGAGTCCCGTCGAAGAAGTGGTCGCAGACGGGGACGATGATCTAAGTGGAAAAGAGTTTTGCTTTTTCGATGCAGTGTTTCAAGAACGGGTAGTCATTGCTGCAAAAATTGATAATGGTCGCTATTTTCCCCGATTCCAAAGACATGATCAAGCTCTCTACGAAACATCTCCTGGCGGCAAACCCTGCGGACGTTGTCAAACAGCTTTACATTCTCAATGTGCTCATCGAAACCAATGGCCTTCAGAGTAGGAATTTCAACCTCTAAAGGATCGAATACGGGTTTTTCCTCGACATAGTTATATTGGCGAATAAAGTCTACCCCGCTAAAGGGGCGCTCGTACTCCTGTTCCAGAAGCTGCTTCCAGTCCCGCTCCCAATAGTGCCTCCATGTGGCAAACTTCTTGTCCATTTCTTCTCGGGTCCTGACCCAGCTATAATGGTGGACGAGGGGGGAACCATCCGTTCCCTTGACGTGGATCATTTTTTTGCCGGGGACGCTCAAGTAAAGCCCCATCCGCTCATGCTCGTCCCAGTACATCTCAGGCTTGAGAAGGTCTTTTCTGATCAATAAAGACATGTCGTCATCGGTAATGGCGCGGTAGCGCGCCTCGCGGAAGTACCAATAGCAGGAAAAGCGCATGGCGCTGTGGTTTTGATAATCTTGGGTGTCCAGCCAATCGGAGAACCTTTTGCCCTCGGTGATCTCATCTCCGTCGCAGTAGTAGAGGTAATCGATCCCGTCTTGGATGAAAAAGTAGGAGATCCACCGTCCTATGTTATGGCATTCCAGGCGCCATAGGGGATGCTCTAAAGAGATGGAGGAGTAGGTATTGTAGGAGCGATTGGGATCGAAGGCGAACTCGACGAACTGAACGTCGGGATAGTTTCTGTAGACCTCTTCTAAAAGAGCGTAGTTTTCAGGGGAGCCGTCAAAAAAATGATCGCATACGGTCACGAGGATCTGATCGGAAAAGTGCCTGGCCCCTTCGATGCAGCTCTTAAAAAAGCGCCAATCGTTGCTGCAGAAACTAAATATCGAAGCGATCTTATGGTTGCTCATATCAAGTCCTTTAACCGACGAGATGCTTGGTACTGTTCGATCACAACAGTCGAAGGATCGATCTGCTCTGCCGGAGCATCAAAGACCTTGCAGTAGCCGATGGGAAGCTTGCCGACTTTCAGGCCTTGAAATTGCCCGATCATTTGCAGCAAAGACGTTTGGTCTAAAAAGAATAGGTTGACGACATCATCTTTGATCTTGTCATTGCAGAGCTGGACCCACTCTTCGACAAAGCGGACCATTTTCGGATTGTAGTTGAGGAAGATCGACCCTGCATGGAGCTTCATCCAAGGATCGTCTTTATATGCCTCCACTTCCCGGACTGCGATGTCAAATGCCTTAAACTGCTCAAATTGAGGTTTATTCTTGAAGGCTCCGTCCGCATCCACCCAAAATAGAGGCCTTTTAAATTGCAGGAGCTTTTCTGCGATGAACTCAGGCTTTTTCGCTACATTGCGCAACCATGACCCCTGCGACTTGATCCCTTCCACATAATGATCGATATTGAAGCGGCGGCACGAGTCGATCAACCGCTTGACCTCTTCCTGATAGGGAGTGTCCACAGTGAAAAAACTGATGACTAAGGGAGTTGTGTTTGCTTGCATAGGCTTTGCATAGCATTAAAATTTTTTTTGTGCTATCGATCAATCGAGAAACGCAACAATTGGAAAATTTCCAATGCCGAATTCTTTCGATCTGTTCGATACGCTTCTCGGACGTCTGCACTGCCATCCCGATTCGATCTTTTATCAAGTCCAAAATCGGTTCCCATTTCCCGGCTTTGTCTTCTATAGGATGATGGCCGAGGCCCAATCGGATAAAACGCTTGCCGATATCTATCGGCATTTCCAAAAACTGACTGGGATTTCAAAAAAAGAAGCGCTTGCTTTAATGGAGTTTGAATTTCAGACGGAGCTCACCCAAATTTATCCAATTATGGAGAATCTGCGTTTAGTGGAAGAGGGAGACTTGATCGTCTCAGATACTTACTACAATGCGGACCAGATCAAACAGATCTTAAATAAAATCGGGCTCGGCAAAAAGGTGCACATCTACGCCACGCCGCGCGGCAAAAGCGCTGGAACGATCTGGGAAAAGATCAAAGCGGAGCACAGCATTGCCAAGCATGTGGGAGATTCCCTCCACTCTGATGTGGACTCTCCAAAGGCAAATAACATCGATGCCGTTCATTACGCTAATAGCCAGCTCTCTTGTTATGAACAGCAGATGGCCTCATTTGGACAAGAGGCGCTGGCTTTCCTCATGCGCGCTTTGCGGCTGCAAAATCCCTACCCGCATGAGTCTCCTGAATACCTTCTTTGGAACGACCAGTGCCAGATCAACATCCCTCTTTTACTCCAAGCGAGCCTGTATCTTGATGCATTCAGCAAAAAAAAGAAGAAGAAGAGGATCCTCTTCACAACGCGCGACGGATGCCTTTGGATCCAGCTTTTCCAGAAATTATTCCCTGACTACGAATCGATCGTTTTTCATTCTTCCCGCTACGCTTATACCTTCCCATCGTCAAGCTACATCGATTATGTGAAAGAACTGTATACAGACGACACGCTGATCGTTGATTCCCACGGATCAGGAATCTCTTGCACCCAGTTTTTTAAAAAGCATTTGAACAAGCGGCCAGCTTATCTTTCGATTGTGAACAACAAAAAAACGCAGAATGCGATCCTCCGCGTCGATGGACGGCATGAGACGGTGGAAAAGCTCAACTACGATCTGATCGGAACTCTTTATGATATGAACGAAAAAGAACCGCTTCGGTGCGAAATCGAATATGACACCAAATTTGTCGAACCTAGCCATCTCTGCGTGAAAAAATGTGCCGCGATCCTGGATGAATATGCTCTGCAGCCATTTGATCAACGTGTTGTGCAATGGGCATCCGACCTTGCCTGGTCGGGACTTGCTATCGACCGGTTTATCGACCACGCCCCCTATCATGTCCACCTCAAAGGAGAGGCCAAGACGAGGCACCTTCATATTCTATGTTCAGGCCATCAAATGGAGACCTGCCCTGAAAATGTCTAGAAAACAAGTCGCAGCCCCTATAAGCTGATGAGAACTGGAACCTGAAGAACCCCTATCGACGCTCTCTTACGCATCCACTAAACATCTATTGGTTGAGAAAAAACTATGATCCCTTATTTACCATTAGCAACGATGGGCGCTTTTGGAACAGCCTATGCCCAATCTGACTTTGTCGGAAAAATCATCATCCTCGGCCTGATCGCTTTGTCGGCGATTTGCTGGATCGTGCTTATCCACAAGATCTGGGTCACGCGCCATGTCCGGGCGCTCTCTTCCGCCTTTGCGAGTGCCTTTGAAAAAAACCAAGAGCTCCTTTTGCAGTTGGATTTGAACCAGCTTCCTAAACCCCATCATAAACAAATCCCCCATCCTTTCGGACTGATCTTTCAAGAAACGAAAAATAAGACGATCGAGATCTTGAACAAAAACCACTACTTCATTTCTCAAACAAATCCTAAAGAATCGACGCAGGTCTACCTTTCTCCGACCGACCTCGAAATTTTAGAGACCCATGTCCTGACAACTGTCTCGGCTCAAAAAAAAGGGCTCGAAAAAAACCTGTACATCCTTTCGACGATTGTCACTCTGGCCCCATTCTTGGGACTGCTCGGCACCGTATGGGGAATCCTCGTGACCTTCTCAGAACTGCATTCGGGAGGCTCTGTCGGGTCCAACATGGCGGTCCTCGGCGGGATATCGACAGCATTGGCGACAACTGTATTAGGACTGATCATCGCCATCCCTGCGCTTGTGTCCTATAATTATCTGAAAAGCGCCCTTGGCAATTACTCCTCTGATATGGAAGACTTTTTGTACCGCCTCCTTTCGGCAATCGAACTGCATTACCGCAAAGTCGATACGCGATAAATTAATGGAGGAGAAGTGTAATGCGTAAAAGCCGATTGTCCTCTAAACAGGATCTGCATGCAGATGACATCCACATCAATTTAACGCCTTTGATCGATGTCGTCTTCGTCGTTCTGATCATGTTCATCATTATCGCCCCGATGCTTGAGCTCGACCGTGTCCAGCTCGCATCTTCCGCCCAACGCGATAATAAGGAAATGTCTGTCGTTCAAGAGAGCGGGCCGATCACGATCCATGTGCATGAAGATGATTCTATCTGGTTCAACAGGAAGCTCGTCACGGAGCAGCAGCTTTTGGCCTTTCTAAAAGAAGCCAAAAGGGCCCACCCCAACCAAGTCCCCCAATTGTTCCATGACAAAAAGGCCCATTTCGGCACGTACCAGACCGTTAAAAATGCCATCGAGATCGCCGGATTTGAACAATTAGACGTCATTTTACAGCCTAGTTAAGAGGGTGTTTATAAAATGAGGGTTCGTCGAGTTTTTGGATTTTTTTGGCCGATTTTTGATGAAAAATTGGGGGGTCATATACGATATGTTGATATTACCCCCCAATTTTTGATCATAAATCGGCTCAAAAGAACCGAAAAATCGACAGAACCTCACTTTGTAAACACCCTCTAAGGATCATTTCATGCCAGATCCCATCTCCAAAAAAATCAAGATCGCTGTGCTGTCGATCCACATCCTTTTTTTGGGCGTCATTTTTTTCGGCTCTTCGCTTCTTCCGCCTAAAAAGAAGCACAAGCCGTTGATCGTTAAAACAATTGTCCCCAAACCAACTGTAGCCATTGCGCAACCTCAAAAACCTAAGCAAGCGCCAGCCAAGCCATCCGCTTCGGCTTCAGCAAAACCCGCCGCACCCCCGAAGCCAAAGATCGAAAAGCCTGCTGCGCCGCCTAAACCCGCTGCTCCAAAAGTACAGCCCGTCAAATCTCCAACACCAACAGCGCCCAAGCAAAAGCCTGAATCGAAAAAAGACCCTGCTATTGCCGACAAGGTGATGAATAAAAACGGTAAAACGGCTCTGAAAAAAGAAACTAAGCCTGAGAACCGCGCCAAAATTTCTGATCAGCTCAAAAAGGAATTGGAAGAGAGCATCGCTAAAATTGAAGGAAAAAAACAAAATCTCTCTCAAAAACAGCAGACAGGCCGATCTCAGAGCTTTACACCCATTCAACTGCAGATCGATGCGATGGAAACCGGATCTTGGACGGATGCAGACTCTGATTATCCCAATTTGATGATCGGCTATCTGCATCAGTCTCTGCACCTTCCAGAATTTGGAGAGGTAAAAATTCAATTGACCTTGCGTCAAGACGGCAGTGTTGCTAAATTAGTGGTTCTCAACACAGAAAGCGAGAAGAACAAACGCTACCTGGAAGGGAGCCTGCCTAAGCTGCAGTTTCCTTCCTTCAATGGCTCTTTCGCCAAGAAAAAAGAGCATACATTTGTTCTTACTTTCTGTAATGAAATCTAAGCTCGATTTTGTACTTTTTTTGGCTCGAAGGCCTCGAGATATTTGTTCTCGAGGGAGTTATTTAAAGCGGGAAGGGGTAAAAAAAACCCTTACCGTTTTAAATAATCTGCAAGTTCAGCTATAGGCTGAACGGTCGAGGACAAATAGATGAGGCAGGCGAGCCAAAAAAAGTAGAAAGTCGAGGTAAGGAGGTATCCTATGAAATGGATTGTGACGATGATTGCTGCGCTCCCTTTGATTGCTTGCGCGCAAGAACAAAAGGATGGCGGGGAGATCCGCGTCCATCTTTCCACGCAAAGCCAGCTCAGTCCAATTTACGTAGGGAAATTGCAATCCCAGAATGCGTCTTTCGATCCCTCTTATCTCAACCAGCTTGAAGGAGTTTTGCAGTACGACCTCAATTACAACGGATCATCGCAAGTCTCTTCGCGCTCCGCAGAAAAAGAAACGGTCCTGCAAGCTGCCAACCAAACATCTTCCTTAAATCCTCAAACGTGGAAAAATTTCGGAATCCCCTTCGTTGTCAAGTGGACCGTGTCTGGAAAAACATTGAGCGCATCGGTCCTTGCTACCCAGTCTGGATCGGTCAAACACTTTAATGAGATCGCACTGACAGGAGACTTGAACAATGATCGTAGGCAGATCCACAAACTTGCCGACGGTATCACAAAAGCGTTATTTAATTCGGAAGGGATTGCCAATACGCGGATCCTCTACTCCTACCAAGTTAAAAATCCCAAGCCAGACGGATCGGAATGGCTCTCTGAGATCTGGGAATGCGATTGGGATGGAGCCAATGCGCGCCAAATCACGCGCGAGGGCAGCTACTGCGTCACACCAGTCCTTGTTCCCCATAGCTCCCAATATGCTAACGACCGATTCGTGTACGTCTCCTACAAATTGGGACAGCCGAAGATCTACATCGCTTCGCTGAAAGAAGGAGTAGGAAAAAGATTAGTCGATCTGCGCGGCAACCAGCTGCTTCCCTGCATCTCCAAAAACCGGGACAAGATCGCCTTTATTTCAGATGCCAGCGGGCGCACCGACCTTTTCATGCAGCCGCTCAATCCGCAGACTGGCGAAGTAGGAAAACCTGTCCAGCTCTACTCCTATCCCCGTTCGACCCAGGCCTCTCCTACGTTCAGCCCCGATGCATCCAAAATTGCCTTTGTATCGGACAAAGATGGAGGGATGAGGATCTATGTGATCAGCGCAGTCCCTAGCGAAAATAGGGCCAATGCGGTGATGGTCTCGAAGCAAAATCGGGAAAATTCATGCCCATGCTGGTCGCCTGATGGAAGAAAATTAGCCTATAGTGCTAAAACAAATGGAACACGGCAGATCTGGATTTACGACTTCGCAACTGGAGAAGAGTCTCAATTGACGTCAGGGCCAGGTAATAAGGAAAATCCTTATTGGGCGCCTGATAGCAAGCATATTGTATTTAACTCGACCGATGGTGCATCTTCCGAATTATATATCGTAAATACAAACCAGCCCGATGTGTTGAAAATTTCACGGGGCTCCGGAAAAAAACATTATCCGACTTGGGGCGCCCGCTAACGAATTTAAAGAGAGGAAAACATGAAAAAGAGTTTTTTCGTATTATCACTGATCTGCACTGCTTGCTCGATGCTTGCAACAGGTTGCAAAAGCAAAAATGGCAATGTTTGGGACGATAACCAAACAGCCGGCAATTACAAAGGTTCCCGATCGCTCTGGGGCAGCGAGGAAACGGCTCAAGACGAAGGCTTTTTCGGTCCTAGCGACGAAGATTTCATCTCCTTAAAAGATGAAGACCTCAAAGGGCAATTTGCCGACGGCGCAATCCCTCAGCCAAAATCTTCTCCTGGCGAAAGCGGCAGCGGCCTCCCAGGGATCACCGGGTTCCGCACCCCATCCGGACAAGAGGCGGCGATCTTCAGCAACGTCTATTTCAACACAGACGATCACATCCTCCGCGGCAAAGAATATACTGCTGCGCTCGATCGGATGGCCCAATACCTGAAATCGCACCCGAACATGTATATCTTTGTAGCAGGGCACTGCGATGAACGGGCGCCGGAAGCTTATAACCTCGCATTGGGAACACGCCGCGCCAACTACATCCGCAGCTACCTTGTCAAGAATGGGGTCGATCTCAACCGGATCCACACCATCTCTTACGGTAAAGAACGTCCTTGCGACCTCGGACACAATGCAGAAGCGTGGGCGCATAACCGACGCGCTGAATTCAAAATCTACGACAAACAGTAATGCATATGAAGTACATCGCAAGCTTTTCGCCTTTTATCTTTGGACTTGTCCTTTGCAGCTGCGGATCTCAACTGAGCTCCCGCCAAAACACAAGCTACCGCTCCGACATGTCCATCGATGAGATGCGCTTAGAGCTTGCGGATGTCAAACATGATTTGAAAAGCACGCAGGTTGAGCTCAACCTTCTCGACGAACGGCTCAAAAAGCAGGCAAGTTCGCTTTCGTCGACCGCTAAGGCAGCCGGAGATTCCGCTGCCGGCTCCTCTCAAGTTGCAAGCCTTGAACGGAGGATTGCGGACCTTGAAAAATGGCTCGAAAAAACGAATGCCGATTTAAGGAACTTAAGCACGCACGCCAATCAAGCCCTCGCTAAACTGAGCAGCTTGGAACAGGAAGTGTCGTCGCATGAAAAGCGGCTTGATGAAGTCGTCAAGCTCAAAGGGACTTTAACATCGATCTCCAATGCGATTGGACAGACTTCCTCCTCTTCTTCCGTTAGTTCGAACAGAACGTACAAGGTGAAAGCAGGCGATTCCCTCGAAAGGATTGCACGCAACCACAAGACAAGCATTGGATCTCTAAAAAACCTGAACAACTTAAAGAACGACAAGATCGTCGTTGGACAAGAACTCAGGATCCCCGATGAAGCCCCATGATTATTCAAAGTCGAGCATCGGTATTTTCGATTCAGGATTTGGCGGCCTGACAGTCATGCGCGCCATTCGCGCGCTGCTGCCTAACGAGCATATCATCTACTTTGGAGATACGGCAAGGCTGCCCTACGGCAGTAAAAGCCCTGAAACCATTCTCCGTTACTCGAAAGAAAATGCCTCCTTTCTCCAAGACCTTGGGATCAAGGTGCTTGTCATTGCTTGCCACACAGCCTGTTCCGTTGCCCTCGAGCAATTGCGAGAAATCTTTGATATTCCGATCATCGGGATCATCGAACAAGGAGTGGAAGAGATTGCGCGCGTTTCAAAAAATGGTCAGATCGCCATCTTGGGGACAAGAGCGACAATCTCCTCCGGCGTATATCAGCAGCATCTGCAAAAAAAACTTCCGGCAGCCAGCATCAGTCCGATTTCATGCCCCCTCTTTGTTCCACTCGTTGAAGAAGGCTACATCGACCATCCGCTGACAGATCTTGCCGTCCAAGAGTACTTGCGCCCTCTTAAACTGAAAGAGGTCGATGCTGTCCTTCTCGGATGCACCCACTATCCTCTGCTCCATGCGCTGATCCAAAAGGAACTCGGGCCGAATGTGTTCCTCGTCGATCCGGCAGATACCTGCGCTGCAAAAACCAAAGAGATCCTGATCGAGCATATGCTCCTTAATGAAACAAAGACAGCTCCGAACTATCAGTTTTACGTATCCGACGATCCGGAAAAATTCCGCCTTCACGGCAAAAACTTCCTCAACTACCCCATCGAGCATGTGCTTCAGAAGCCTTCTTCGTAGTAGTAATAAGAGAACGTTGCATATGCAAGCTTACTTTCGAGTTTTGTAAAATTTCAGTGAAAATAATTTGAAAATCGTGTTTGAATAGGGAAGTTGGGAACATACCACCAAGGCACGACCATGAGCCACAAAAAAAGAATCCTGCTTATTGAAGACGAAGAAGACATTGCCGCCCTGATCAAACTCCAAGCTGAGGTTTCTGGCTACAAACTCCATGTTGAAGTCGATGGAATTAATGGCTACCGTGCCATTGAACGGGAAAAGCCCGATTTGGTCATCCTCGACATCATGCTGCCTGGTCAAAATGGGTTCGATGTCTGTCGAAAAATGAAGAGCAACCCTGAATTGCGCAGCATCCCAGTGATCATCATTACCGCCAAAGGGGAAGAGCTCGATGTTGTTTTAGGACTAGAGCTGGGAGCCGATGATTACATTGCAAAGCCATTTTCTCCAAAAGTGCTGTTTTCCCGCATCAAAGCTGTCCTGCGCCGCAGCAAAGAGCCGGAGAAAACGCCCAAGGTGATCACGTTCGGCGAGTTCACCTTAGAAGTTGACCGCTATTTATTAAGAAGAGGGGAAAAGATCATCACCCTTACCCTCTCAGAGTTCGGCATCTTGCGCCGCCTTCTTACTTATCGTGGAAAAGTCCTGACGCGCAACCAGCTTCTCGACGATATCCATAACGATGATTCTTTCATTGTCGATAGAAATATCGATGTGCACATCGCTTCTCTGCGAAAAAAGCTCGGGCCTAATTTTGACTATATTGAAACAGTGCGCGGCATCGGCTACCGGTTCCGGGAAGAACAGACGCCGAGCCTTCCTAAAAGAGCTAGCTGAGCTAATTACAAAATCGGATGCAAGGTCCAGTGGACCTTTGAAGAGAAAAACAGGTGAAACAACCTTAGCAAAAAACTGGGCCTTGTCAAATTCTCAATTTTTTAAGTTGTTTCAGCATATTTTTCCAAGAAGCCTTTGGATGCGCTTTGGATCAAGGCGCACACGGACTACTTTATGCTTGGATACATTGACCTGGCCAGCCTTGCTTCCTTTTCTTTTTGATAAAAATTTGCACTCGGTCATCAGGACTTCATCATCGCCACGCTCTTTAGCCTTGCTGAAATGCAGCGCTAGCTGCAGTGCATCTTGGAGCGATTCTTCATCGACAACTCCATCTTTTGGCACTTTCAAGACAACATGGGACCCGGGGGTGTTCTCCGCATGGAACCACCGATCATTTCCATGGGCAAAGGTAAAGCTCAATCGGTCGTTATCTTCATCGCTGCGCCCTACAAAAATATGAAGCCCTGCCTCCGTAATAAACTCGCGGAACGGATGCCTCTTTTCTTCTTTTTTCTGCTGCGGTTTCGGCTTCTGTTCCATTAGGCGGGCTTCTTCGGCCAGGATATCAAGCATCTCTATCGCAGCAGCTTCTTTTAAACGAGATAGAAAAACGTTCAACCCATCGATCTCCGCTTGCACTTTTTGAATCAGGATATCGATGACCTCTCTCTTTTTTTTCAGCTTGCGGGACTGCTTGAAAAATTGCTTCACCATCTCCTGGGGCTCCAAAGAAGGATCTAAAGGGATTTCCCTTTTCTCTCCACTCCGCTCCCAATCCTCGACAATAATGGAGTGCATTCCCCGTTTAAGCAAATAAAAATGACTTTGAAGGAGCTCTCCAAGATGGGCTTGCTCATGCCACTTCTCTGCTTCATCTTTTTCGACATGATGCAGCTTGAGCCTTTGCTCCGCTTTCTTTTTCCTTTTTTCCAGCTGAGCAGCAACCCATCTCTTTTTTTCTTCGAAACGCGTTTTTTGTTCCAGCTCGCGATACCGTTTTTCAATCGATAAAGAATCGACAGCAGCGGGTTCCAGGGACTGTTTTTGGGCGGAGCTCGGAAGTCGATACTGTTTGTCTGGAATCTGCTCCCAGCTTTCAAGGACCTGCAGAGAAGCTGAAGCAAGAACAATTTTAGGATGCTTGAAGCATAGTTCAGCGATAAATAGGAATTTCGCCCCATTCTTGTCCAAGGTGATCGCGACCACCCGATCATCATTGAGCATTTCGATTTTTTCAAACACGCTTTCCAACAACCTCTCTTCCAGGACATGGGTAAATGCCGTTTGCTTTCCAACGCTTTGTTCTGATGAAAGATGAAACCTGCTGAAAGGAACTTGCGCACAGATTAAAAGGGCAGTTTGCTTTCCTTCTTGTTCAAATTGGAAAGACCATTTTTTTTCTCCAAGCTCGCGGACCCTTGCCAGACGAGCCCTTAAAAGAATAGGCCCTACTTCTTTGCACAAAGCGTGCATTTCTGAAAATGACAACATGATCGTTCCCTTAGAATCTATTATCCTAAAAACCAAAATCGCTTGTGCGTTTGATCAAACAACGGTATATAAGCAAATATACTACCGATGCCTATATACCGAAACAACTTGAAAAACGATTAGCCTATTACTCGGAGATCCAAAGCAAATGAAGCAAGCTTCACGCACACACCGCCGCTCTTTGCTGCCAGTCTTCATCACGTACTTTCTTGACAACTTCGGCCTTGCGATCATCTACCCGATATTCACTCCTCTCTTGCTTAATCCCCGCCATCCAATCCTTGAAGCATCGGCTACATTCGTAGAAAGGACTATCCTTCTTGGACTGCTGATAGGGTCCTTTCCTCTTGCACAGTTCTTCGGGGCCCCTCTGATCGGCCAATTTTCAGACAAATTTGGAAGGAAGAAGGCTTTTTACATTACGATATTAGGGACCGCTCTTGGATACACATTGACGGCTATCTCCATTATAGAAAACGTCCTTCCGCTGCTTTTTGCAAGCCGGTTCATGACTGGTCTTTTTGCCGGCAACTTAACCATCTGCCTAGCATCGATTGCCGATATGAGCCCAGATCAGCACGCGCGCACAAAAAATTTCGGACTTATTGCCGCAATCGGAGGAATGAGCTTTATCATCGCCATTCTGCTCGGAGGCATTTTATCCAACCCTCAATTTAGCTCCCATTTTAATCCGAGCCTGCCTTTTTGGATAACAGCTTCCCTCTCCTATATTAATTTTGCCTTGATGATCATTCTTTTTAAAGAGACCCATCCGACCCGCGTTTCATTAGGCCTAAACCCTTTTCGAGGTGTCCAAAATTTAAGCCTGGCCCTTCGTTCTCCTTATTTGCGCATCCTCTATTTGATCAATTTCTTCTTTATGCTTTCATGGGTCACTTCGATGCAGTTCTTTCCGACAACGCTGATCAAGTTCTTCCAATTTTCATCCAATCAGATCACGCTCAGCCTTATGGGGGTCGGATTGACCTGGACGATTGCCAATTTGTTGATCAACCGTCATTTGTCCAAACGGGTTTATCCAGCTAAAACTCTCCTCGTCTGTTTATTCCTTCAAACGGCTTGCTTGCTTTTTTTGAGCATCACTTCAAACTCTGTCCTTTTCTTCTGCCTTTTTTACCCGGCATCCATTGTTGCCTCCCTGTGCTGGACCAATGGGATAGCGATTGTTTCCATTAAGGCTTCATCGGAAATGCAAGGATCGATCCTCGGAATCAATCAATCGATGAGCTCGATTGCCGCCATGGCAGGCCCTTCCTTGGGGGGGATCATTGCCGGGTTTGGAGACAGGTTTCTTTTCATCTTCACAGGCATTTGCAGCCTTATCGCCTTCTCCTTATTATACAGAAACAAGCTCTACAAGCCATAAACATCTTATTCATAACAATTTAAGAAGTAACCACTCCTAATCTTTCCAATCAGCACGCCTTTAATTACCCATTTAAATTAACATAAAATTAATTTTAATTATAACCGCGATTTTGATATAATTAAAGCTATAAAAACAAATAATAAAAGAGGTGTTATGGCCGTCAGCGCTTTATTAATAAAAACCCAACCGACTTACGACATTAAACTGCCGAGAGACCTGGCGGTACCCGACAAATCAAAAACGTTGGACTTTGATCCAGGACGATTAGAAACTTGGGCAGCAAGGAATTGCTATGGAGAGACCGAGCGCGTTGTTTCTTCCGTTTCCGGCCTCGTCCGCAGAATTTCATTTCCCGAATTTTCACAAGCGCTAGGAAGATGCATCAGTTCTCTTCCAAAAGGACTGGACAAGAGATGCGTTGTCCTAACTTCCGAGCACAAAAGCAACCAATGGGTTGCAGAAGTAGCAAAAGCTCATCATCAATTCAACTCCAATTACCTCTCTTTAGGACATGACCACGCTAGCGACTTCGTCGCATACTTAGACCGAACCCCTGCTGCGAAGTGTCCCAAGGAGATCGTTCTGTTTGACGATGCTTCGTTCAGCGGAAACCAAATGACAAATCACGTTAATGCAATTAAGGCAAAGTTACTTGAAAAGGGTGTCACATGCAATATCCGCGTCATTGTTCCCTTCGCTACACGGGTTGCTCTCGACCGGCTTCAAAATATCCGACCAGAAGGCGATGTCAATATCTCCGTGCATTGTGACCAGGTCATTCCCACAATCAAAGAACAGTTGCCGCAAGATGATTTTCAGATTCTAGATGCCTACTCCGAGGAGACTTGGGGAGTTTCCCTTTTAAATCCTGACAATATCGAACAAGATTCAGGGATCGCAGGAGTTTACTTCGACCATAAGATTCCCAATAAACAATCATTTATTTTAAGCATATTTGCCAGGGAAACGATGCCTCGCATTTCTCCGCCATATACTTAAATTCCCCTCTCTTTATACAAATCGCGGGTCGAAAATTAATTTTGGCTTTGCCAAATTCTAATTTTCGAACCGCTCTATGAATAAGCAGGAGAGATGGGTTCATTAAATGAGGTTCGCGCGAACATCCATTAAAATCCTTCCAAGCACGTTGCGCGAGGACATATCGATCGGAAGCTTGTAGGATTGCTGCAGACTAGGATCGTTTGGCTCTTTTGCTCCCCAAAATCGATCGCTGGAATTTTCGACCAGTTCCTTTTTGCCGGTATCAACTAGGAATTGTCTTAAAACAGGATTAAACCGGAATTTTTCGATAGCGATCTCATGCATGAGATGATACTTCATTGCAGCAAGCTCATCGGAATTTTCGATGTAGATGCAATTAGCGGCCAATTGTTTCGATTCCAGCGGAGCTGCTGTAGCTATCTGTTCAAGAATCTCGCTCCAATCTCCATCTAAGACTTCAGGATACAGCTCCGGTTCTTGCTTTTGCTTTTCTAGGATTCGAACGACTTTATGGGCTTGATAGGCGTTCTCAGAAGAGGGGTAAAGACGAAGCACATCAGGGTTATTATAATCTCTAAATAAGATCAGCGTTGGATAAAAATTAGAAAGGAAAGCATCGGTCTTGGACTTAGAATTAAAAAATATGCGGTCAGCCTTCGAAGAGCTGCCATTCCATTGAGCATCAGCAAACTGGTAAGTGTTCAGGCGGCGGACAAAAGCGTCCAGGTTTGGAATGCCTCGATAATCTTGAGTAGAAATCAAATCAGCAATGACCCGCGTACAATAGGCTTCCTTGTCCTGAGGCGCTAATTTTTGAACGCTCCATCTTCTGGAGCTTTCTTCATAAACGAGAAATCCACCTTTGCGAGCAGTGGAAAAAAGACCCTCATAGCCACTCTCTGAAAACGGCCGAACTGCATCAGCTAATGAATTAACCTCGCTAGTCATCAGATCCCCTCCTGACTTTAGAGCCAGATATAGTCTCCAGCTACTGATCTTCCCTGAATTATTTTAATCAAATTTTAATTCAAACAAGGAATATTAAAAAGGATTAAAATTAATAATAACCACATAAATTTTAAAAACCACTTGTTTTATTAAACTTCTATATGGACATTCCTAACTCCATTTGCAAAAAGTATCTTTTCTGAATTTTTAAAAATCCCCCTTACGCTCATGAAAAACAATACTTCTTGCTTACAGCTTGGAAAAAGGTTACAAGATATTTCCAAAGATGGGCAACTAATTTTGGGGACCTTTTATGAAGACGACCGTTATGACATTGGCTGTTGGCACGATATTCTTAGTGGGATGCGAGAGCAAAGCTGGAACTGGAGCTCTTGTCGGCGGAGCTGCCGGCGTTGGAGCGGGCGCTCTAATCAGCCCAACGCCTCAGGGAGCTCTGATCGGCGGAGCTGTCGGCGCAGCAACAGGTGCAATCATTGGCGCTTCATTAGACAGCGACGACCGGGAAGTCATGCAGCAAAATTCCCCAGATACTGTTGATAGGATCGATCATGGCCAGCAACTGACACTCGATGATGTCAAAGAAATGTCTAAAAATGGACTTAGCGACAACGTGATCATCGGACAGATCCAATCGACAAAAAGCGTTTACTATTTGTCCACGAACGAAATCATCGATCTCAAAAATGCAGGCGTTTCACAACGTGTTATCGATTACATGATCCAAACAGGAAATCGTTAATAATCTTTGAGGCCATTGAGAAAATTGGCTGATTCAGCAACAATGCATGGGTCAGCCTCCAATTAAACCCCATAAAGCCATGACCACCGCCCAAACTTTTCAAAAAAGCCAGCAACAGACCCGCTTGCACTTCAACACAGCTCTTTTCCAAGAACAAATGGAAAAACACGCTACGACCTCCATCGAGGACTTTAAGGAAATCACGCGCCAATATTCCGTGTTCCACATCTCCTTTTTCACAATTGCCTGCCTTGAGCTTTTGGCGTTCGCGCTGTTCTTTTCATTTCTGACCAAGTCGACTATTCTGGCATTTTCTCTCGCGGGAATTTTTTTAACCGGCTTTGCCTATTTTGTCCTCCTGTTCTACTTCCAAGCAAAAAAACCGGAACAGCTCTTAGCTGTCCGGCATACTTTTTTAGAAAGCTGCCAAGCCGCTCTTCCTTTTGAAAAAGGATCTTCCGAATTTCATTTCTCTCTCGGCGCCGCTCTTTACCATCTGCTCAGCCAGCTACATCGGCAGGAGTACACCTACTACTCTCTCCCTTCGACGTTTAAGACCCTTGCGCCCCTCATGCAAAAATTCAGCGTCTGGTGCCACTGGAAAGACCTCCACCAGATGAAAGAATTTTTACTCCTCATGATGATCAAAGAGCACATTGAGCTTGTTAAAATTGCACCGACAGACCTTGAGACCCACTCGGGACTTGCCAACAGCTATCGCCTTTTAGCAAAGCACTACCAAGATCCGCGGATTGCGAACCCTCAAGCGGAACATTTATGGATTTCGCCCGAGTACCAAAGCGCAGAGATGCTCAAGAAATTCGAAAAAACCTCTTGGCGGGCCATTGAAGAATATAAGATCCTCGATTATTACGCCCCTAACGAACCATGGGTCCATGCCCAACTCGCTTCTATCTTCCACGATCTCAACTTGCCTCAAGAAGAGATCAAAGAATACGAGGCGATCTTAAGCGCCTCGCCGCAAGACAGGGATATCCTTTTCCGTCTTGGGATCCTTTATTTTGAACAAGGGCTCAACGCCCAAGGCTTGAAGCTATATGAGCAGCTTAAGAAAATGCATGACTCCAAAGCGGAAGAGCTGCTCTCTTACTATGACGCCTACGTCATAGAAACCTAGAGCCTGTCGTTAATTCAGGTTTCTTAGACACTAGCTTAATAGAACCTTCCAATCCAAGGTGCCCACTAAGATGCCGAGCAGGCAGCATCCATTGGCGAACCAATTAACCTTCTCCTTATAAAGCCACTGCCCCCACAGGTTGCAGCACAGGATGATCGTGACGGCAAAGATCGGGAAGATCATCGCATGCTCAAGAGGCGATGAGACCTCCGTCGACCAAATCATAAAAAAGGTCCCGATCCCGTTGGCAATTCCACCGATAACGCCATATATCGTTTCCGAGCGGTTCGGCAGCCTTTTTTGCGTTGCCAAATAGACGACGATCTGGATGAATGCCGCAGCGCAAAAGACCATCGGCATGAACCACTGGCTTTTCGCATCATCGACATCAAAGGAAAGAAACAGTCCATTTTCACCTGGAAAATTGATGAACAGGGCTCGCCATTGCATGAAAACTAAAAAGATCACATGGAGAAGAAATGCGCCCATGACAAATGAGGCCCATTGCATTTTCTTTTCGGAACGGGTTGCTTCCCATCCAGCCCAAAACAGTCCGATGACGACCAGAAGCGATCCAAGTCCGTTTGTCAGCGTATACAGATACCCGAACGGCGCCCCAAAGAGCATGACCATCAAGACCATAGGCATCACAGTCGA
>JAFEGF010000238.1 GCA_018240225.1 Verrucomicrobiota bacterium | reverse complement strand
GGGGCTGCCGCTGCTTCAAATTTTGTGCAACCGGCGCTACAGGCTCAGGCGCTGCGCAGACCATTGAAATGCTCAGACAGAATAGAACCGGCAAATACTTGAATTTCATGGCGTCCCTCATCGAGATTTTTTTTGCCAATATTATATAAAGGGGAGCCTTTCGAACAAGGCAGGATTTTTGCTAGAGGAAGAGGCTATTGCAAAAAAATTCTTGGCAGCAAGCTGCCAAAGCCAGAAATAAGCCGCTCCATACACAAAAAATTAACCAGAAGTAGAGGTTAAGACAAGACTGAGCAGGGCTTCTTTTTGATCAGGGTGGGCAAGCGTGGCCACTGAATAGAGGGGACGCGATTCAATGCTCCCAGACGCCAAATAGTTTTCAGACCAAAAGCGAAATCCCGTCTTCACTTTTTTGTGCTCTTCTAAAAATTGGTGCATGCTGCGCAAGGTCGACCCATGTCCACTCTTGACTTCAATGGGCGCAATGCTATGTTGGTAATCATACACATAGTCCACCTCAGCCAGCGACCCAGCGGACTCCCTTTTCCAAAAATGCAGCTCCCTCTTCGATTTAGGAGAAGCGTAGGCCAGCAGCTCTTGTCCAACGAATGCTTCAGCAAGAGGTCCTCGATTGACCAAATCTTTATCTGGATTCAAGAACCAGGAAGTTAGGTCGATCCCCAAAAGAGCTTGAGCGATTCCGACATCTAAGAAGATAATCTTAAATCGTTCGAGGTTGACCTCTGCACCCAAGGGCAGTCCATTTGCAGCACTATGTGTGATCTGATGGATCACATTTGCACGGCAAAGCAAATTAAGACAGGGCGCAAGCTCCCGTTTTTTATATTCTCCGTGAACCGCCGAATATTTGAATTGTTTCCCAATAAAGTGAGGAATCTGGCTAAAAAGAACATCCAAGTAGGGCAGCTGATGCTTTTTTGCGTACTTGGGAAAGTCCTGAAGATATGTTTCGGCTAGCCCCCTTTGGGCTTCGTAGCTGGCTCTTGGGTCTTTCGTATCGATCCAGGCGCGCACAGCCTCCGGCATTCCTCCGATCGCAAGATAGTGACCTAAAAGATCCATAAGTTTGTCGTGGAGAATTTCAGAGAGGGGCATCTGATCCAAAATAGCCTTAATGAATTGGTCATTGTTTGTGGCCGCAAGAAACTCCATGAAACAAAGGGGATAAACATAAAACATGCTCACGCGCCCAACAGGCATTCCCACCTTTTCAAGGGCAAAATCAACGAGCGATCCCGCTGCGATGACGTGAAGATCGGGAACAAGTTCATAAAAATAGCGCAATGCTAATATGGCCTGCGGAGCAGCCTGCACCTCATCTAAAAATAGCAGTGTTGTGCCAGGTTTGATAGGCGTGTTTGCAAGGAGCCCAAGTTCCCACAAAATCCTCTCCGGTTGTAAATCCCTTTCAAAGATTGTCTTCGCTTCAGGGGTAAGTTCAAAATTAACCTCCACAAAGGATTCAAAATGCTTTCCCAATTCCCTGACGGAATACGTTTTACCCGTTTGTCGAGCTCCTCTTAGCAGAAGGGGCTTACGTCTTTTTTCCTCTCTCCAAGCTCTTAAGTGCCAATCAATTAGCCTTTTCATGCTTAAAAAATAAACCAAATTTCATGTCTTGATGTCTTAAATATAAACCAAAATCTATTTTTGATGCTCGAAAAATAAACCATACACCCAAAGCTAATTGACATTTTATCAATTATTAATTATAATTAAATGTGGAAATATACAGTGGAGTTGTTAATGGCAAGCGGTGTATCTCAAACCCCATCTTTTTATTCTTCAGCGGCCTTACATGCGGCTAATTCTTATGCCCCTTCTCTAGAATCAGAAAAACAAGAGGGAATGCAGAGCGAAGAATTGCAGACTATTCAGCCAGAAGCCCCTCCTCAAAAAAGCGGTCCTAAGTTAAATAGCTACTCCCCGGCACTCCCTTCCTCTCCTGTCACTCTAACGCCTCCTGCTCCCGATGACCCCCATTTTTTAACTCCGGAGCTAACTGGCGAATGGGAAACAGTAGGTGTCAAATCTTTTTACGCTGATGCTGAAAAAGCATTACTAGTCGATGTGTATTATCCTGCCGTCCAAAATGGGCCTCCAAGTTACAGAATCCTTCCTCCCAGCCCTCCCAAGCATCCGATGAACACAGATGAAATCCAAGATGCAGGGTTAAAAGCAAACCTAGCAAATTTATGGACCCGCTCTCAGCCAAGCCTTGAGGCTGCTGAAGGAAAATTTCCGGTCGTGATTTTTTCCCATGGAATGGCATACAACCACTTTGATTATGCAGGTATATTAGAGGAGCTTGCTAGCCAAGGATATTACGTCTTTAGCATCAGCCATCCTTCGAGCAATGGTTTTTCAGACCTTGCTAAAATTAGCTATCCAGAACCACCTGCTTCATTAGAACAAGTTTCTCCAGCAATCTATACTCAAGCAAACGAGATCCTCTTTTTGACACAAAAAATTAAAAGCTCTGCTTTTAAGGAAACCATTGGTGAAAATATTGACATCGACCGGATTGGCGTAATGGGACATTCTCTTGGAGGAGATTCAGCGCTCCAAGCCTGTAAAGGCCATTCTGATCTTATTCGAACAGGAATTGACCTTGATAGCGGCTGTTTAAAACATATTGAGCAAGTAGAAATTTCCCAACCTTTTCTCTCAATCGGTGCAAAAATTGGCTCTTATCCAGAAGATCCTTATGAAGATGCCGGAGAGATATGGGACGGACGGACAGAATGGAAGCGATATAAAGAAAAATCTGTGAATGCTGAACTTGAAATTCTTGACCAAGCAACCCATAATGATTTTTCTGTAAACCCTCTTTTCCTTGAACGGAAAACTGGAGAACTTAACCCTACATACCGGGGTGTTCATAAGGAAGCTTGTCAGCTAATCACTAATTGGTTCAATAAACACCTATCTTTAAGATGTGTGCCGACGGGCGTAGCCAAGCATCATCGTTCCTGAAAAGAGGAGCAAAGCGCCTCCGATCCCTACGATCTGATTTGCGGTCATAAGATCGAGCAGGTTGGTCCCAAATCCAGAGATCACCCATGCTACCGACATCACGGCGACGGCTATCCCCATGACCCAGCCTTGCGACTTGGCATCGGCAATGTTGGAAAATGAGCTCAGCATTGCCGTATAGGCAAGCATATCGGATGCTGCAATCGGAAAAGCCAAGACCCATACCGAAGCTTGCGACAGCGGGAAAAAGAAAAGGATCTGACCAATGGCTGTGACGAGCATTGAAACAGCGGCAATCTTCTCCGCGGGATATTTTCCAGCAACTCTTCTTGCCACAA
>JAFEGF010000237.1 GCA_018240225.1 Verrucomicrobiota bacterium | reverse complement strand
TTTTTCTAGCTTAGAGATGACTGGGGAGCCGTTTTTTTTGACGATTGCACCAGAGGAATCTTTAAGAGCGGCTCCTTCAAGAGAGCCTATCCCAAGGGTATGAATAACAATTCCCTTCTCTGCAATCCTTTGGGCAGTATGGATAGCGCTGCCATCTTCAAATCCTCCATCGCTGATCACGACGATTGCGTTATTTGTGCCAGGTTCGTTGTTGAAGAGCGTGGCAGCCATTTCAAGGGCGGGAGCGAGCTTGCTTCCTTGCACATAGACAAGATCTGTTTCTAGAGAGGAAAGAAGATGGCGAATCGCCTCCTTATCTTCTGTCAACGGGACGATCATATGCGGATCGGCTGCAAATGCGATAAGACCGATTCTAACCCCCTTTGATAGATTAAGAAGATCTTCAATTTTTTGTTTGGCGCGCTTGAGTCGCGAAGGTGAAACATCTTGCGCGTTCATCGACTCAGAAAGATCGAGAAGGATAGCAAGACTTTGATCTCGTCTGAAAGTAACGATTTCGCGAAAATCCCAGCGAGGGCCGGCTAGGCCAAATGCTAGGCTGCTCCAGGCGAGCGACCAAACAGCCAGCTGGGCAAAGAGTTTTTTCTTCTTAGCATGATGGTTTAATAGAAGGTGGGGGAGCAGATGTTTATCGATAAAGCTCTCTAGTTGTTGGATCGGGAGCTGATCTTTGTTATAGATGATAAAAAGAACCCATATTAGAGGAACGGCAAGCAGAGTCCATAACCAAAGAGGCTGAGCAAAATGAAGTTGGCTAAGATCCATGGACTGCCCTCCGTGGTAAGAGCTGGTACAGAGTAAGAGTCATTAAAAGAAGTAAAGAAACGCCTAAAGGATATTGATAAAGGGGCTCTCTAATCAAGAAAACATGTTCATCGGCTTCGCTCTTTTCAAGTTCATCGATTTTAGCATAAATGGAAGCCAAGTTTTGGGAGTTGGTTGCTGAAAAATACTGGCCGCCAGTTTCATGAGCGATCTCTTTTAATAACTCCTCATCGATCGATACTTCTGCCATGCTGTAGCTCCCAAACTGGTTTGGGAATGGGACTAGCCCCTTTTTTCCTATGCCAATCGAGTAGATGCGCAGACCATACTGCTTGGCAAGTTTAGCTGCCTGCAGAGGCGGGATGCTGCTCGTATTATCTTCGCCGTCGGTTAATAAGATAAGTACGCGGGAACCAGGAGGTCGGTTACGTAATGTCTGGACTCCAAGTCCGATGGCATCCCCAATTGCTGTTGCATTGCCTGCCATGCCGACAGCAGCAGAATCAAGCATGGAGCAGACCGCCGCTGTATCCAAGGTAAGAGGCACATGTAAATAGGCGTTTTGTCCAAAAAGGATGAGGCCGATCCGGTCTCCTTGCCGGCCTTTGATGAAATTGCCAACGACATGTTTAGTCACGTCGAGACGGCTTATTGCTTTGTGCGATGTCGAGAAATCCATCGCTTGCATGGAGGCGGAGATATCGACGGCCAATACGATATCATACCCTTTGCTTTTGGCTTGTCGGAATTGATCGACATTTTCTGGCTGCATTAGAGCCAGAATGAGCAGTGCCCATGAGAAGAAGAGGAGGCTGAAGAAGATCGATCCCCCTTTTTTTTTGCCAGGCTGACAGGAAGGAAAGACTTTTTTTAAACGATGCGCTGCAGGAAAATGGATCTCGATGGCCCCGGTATGTTTTTCTTTTGGCAAGAGCGGCAGCAGCCACCGGAAAATGAAGGGCAGGGGAAGAAGTAGAGCAAACCAAGGGGAATGAAAGTGAAACATATCAGTGCACCCAATCTCTAATGGCTTGTATTAGTTCTTTTATATTCTGCTCCGAAGGCGCAGCAGTATCTGTAGGGGCGTAGGGTATTTCGCTGAGCGCCTTTGCTTTTTCAGTCCAATTAAATTGTTTGGGATCATGCGCTTTTAGCCACTTTAACCATGCATCTCCGACTAGCCCGGCGCATTCATTGCGTGGATACCTGTGCAAGGCAATGCGCCGCAAATACTCCGATAGAAAAGCCACTGTTTCCCTTGAGTTCGAAGGGGATAAATTTTGTTCCAAATGATCCAGCTTTTTAAATGCATCTCTTTGCCAGCTCCTTAAATAAGCTAGCCGGCGTTTAAGCAGCCAAATACCGCTTCCAAGTAAAAGGATTCCAAACCCAATGCAAATCCACCAGCCGATCGCAAGAGGCCAAGGGCTGATGGGATCGAGTCCCTCAATGTCATGAAGTTGCTCCATTAAAGAAGTCATAGCTTCCTCTTCGCAAGTGCTTTAAGCTTTAAAAGAAGATCGGGGTAAATATTCGATTCTGTGGAAAGTGATATCAATGGGATTTTAAAACTTTTGGCGATTACGTTTAGCGCTATGCGGTTCTCTTCCCATTGAGCAGCATATGACTTGCGGCCTCTATCGCTGTCTGTGTTGATATAGACCTTCTCTGCATTCTGACCGTAAAATCCAATGACTCCAGCAGGAGGAAGAGTTTCATCAGATCGATCATTTACGGTAATGAAGGCAATATCGCAGCTTTTGCTAAGATGGCTTAAATCCGACTTCTTTGAAAAATCGGGAGCAAGATCCATAAAGTCGCTGATCAAGTAGATGAATGATCCTGGATGCATAACCCTAGTCATATGTTGCAAGGCCGTTTCTATGGGCACGGTATGCTGTTCTTTGGGGGGTTCCGTAAGTGTTCTAAGCATCATGCCAAGCGCTTGCCGCGTGTTTTTGGATGCAAAGCATTGCAGACCGCCAGGCACATCACCAAACAAGCACGTGCTTAAACGGTCTTGGTGGGCAAGCGCTTGCCAGCCCAATAGGGAAGCGCAGCGAGCAGCTTGGATCGATTTAAACGTGTTCCTGGTGCCAAAACGCATCCCAGAGTTCATATCAACACAGATGATGGTATGACGTTCTTTTTCTTCTTTAAATAGTTTCAAATGCGCTGAGCCTGTACGTGCAGTCACTCTCCAGTCGATATTGCGGATATCGTCTCCAGGCACATATTCACGGACGGCATCGAAGTCCAATCCCTGACCGCGATAAAAGGAATGCTGGCTGCCAGGCGCTTGCAAACCAGCCTTTCGGCGCGCAAGCTGAACCTTGCCGAGTTTCCGTCCTCTATATGAAAAGAGATCATTGAAATCGGGATAAAGCATGGACTCACCTCTTTTTAAGGGATGGCGACCACATCCAATAGCTTACGGATGATCTGATTGCGGGAAATCCCATCAGCTTCCGATTCAAAGGAAGGATAGATCCGGTGTCTTAAAACTGGGAAGGCGACATCGTGGATATGCGTTGGAGTGACATATTCATCGCCT
>JAFEGF010000236.1 GCA_018240225.1 Verrucomicrobiota bacterium | reverse complement strand
ATGCAGATGAACCCGATCGACCAGTACATCGGAGAAGCAAAGACGATCTTTCCTTTATGCATCGTCAGGATCCAATTGAAGACTTGGACGCCCGATGGGATGGCTATCAAAAACGTCATAATTGCAAAGAACGAGTTCACATCGGCGCCGGCCCCCATGGTAAAAAAATGGTGGAGCCATACCAAAAAGGAAAGGAAGGTGATAGCGACCGCCGCGCAGACCATCGACACATATCCGCAAATTTTTCTCTGAGAAAATGTAGAGATGATCTCTGAAAACATGCCGAACGCCGGCAGGACTAAAATGTAGACTTCGGGATGCCCCCACATCCAAATGAGATTAAAGTACATCATTTGATTGCCCCCGAAGCTGGCTGTATAGAAGTGCAAGTCTGCAAAACGGTCGAGCCAAAGAAGCAGCGTGGTCGCTGTCAGAACAGGGAATGCGGAGATGACGAGGACCATGCCGCAAAAAGATGTCCAAACGAAAAGCGGCATTTTCATCAAGGTCATGCCGGGAGCGCGTTTTTTTAAGATCGTCGCGATAAAGTTGATGCCTGCAAGCAAGCTGCCGAGTCCCGATAGCTGCAAGCTCCAGATCAAATAATCGACCCCAACGCCGGGGTTGAACTCCCGTTCTGATAAAGGAGTGATCGCCAGCCAGCCGGTATTAGCAAAATCTCCCCCGATCACAAAAAACAAATTGATCAAGACGCCGCCTGCGACAGTCAGCCAGAACCCAAGGGAGTTCAAGAAAGGAAAGGCCAGGTCTCGGGCTCCGATTTGAAGAGGGATGATCAAGTTCATGATCCCGAAGAAAAAGCCCATGGTCACAAAAAAGACCATGATGTCGCCATGGGAGGTGAAAATCTGTTGGAAATGATCCGCGCTAAGAAATCCCTGCGAGTCCACGGCAACCGACTGCTGGAGCCAGATCATCACGGCATCGACCATGCCGCGAAAAAACATCAGAATGGCAAAAATGATGTACATCACCCCGATCTTTTTGGGATCGGTCGATGTCAGCCATTCCTGCCAGATCCATTGCCAGCGTTTAGTTTTAGTCAGAAACACTGCAATCGCTAGGAACATGACGGCAATAAATACCGTTCCTCCGATCGTGTACCAAACGTGAGGCAAGGCATCTAAAGTCAATTTACCTGTGAAAAAGTTATCCATCATGCCGCTTAAGTTGTAACGTCAATATTTCATAACGATTTTATTGAATAAATCCTTTTCTACATTTGAATAGAGTGTAATGGGGTTGTTCTCCGAAGGTTTGACTAATTCGTTGTAATTAAGCTCGCTGAGTTGAAGGGGAGATCGCCTCACCTCTTCGATCCACTGGTCAAAATCAGCTTCCAATAGAGATTTCACAACAAACGTCATATCTGCAAAACCCCTGCCATTGATCTCTGCCGCTCTGCCGGTATAAACACCGGGCGCATCCGCCATCAGGTGGAGCTGGGTGACCATGCCTGTCATCGAATAGATCTGCCCGCTTAGCTGCGGTATCCAAAACGAGTTCATAGGAGAACCGTCTGCAGATAGCTCGAAGCGGATAGGAGTACGCTCGGGAAATTGGACAAGGTTGATTGTGGCAATCCCTTGTTCGGGATAGATAAACAGCCATTTCCAGTCGAGCGCAACGACTTGGATGGTGAGAGGCTGGATTTCGCTCTCAAGAGGCCGATAAGGATCGAGCTGATGAGTGGCCCTCCAAGTGATGACAGACATTACCGCAACAACGATGGAAGGGACGATCCACATCATGACCTCTTTAAAAGTTGCGTAAGGGTCATGAGCTTCAGATTTTGCTTTTGAACTTTTTGCTCGGGATTTCCATAAAATGATGAACAGCCATAGAAAGGTTGGAACAATGATTGCGAGCATTAAAAGAATGTTCGTTTTCATCAGGTTCAGCTCGCTGTGCGCGATCGTCCCTTTGGGATGGATGAGCAAGGTCAAATCGTTTTGCAATACGCAATAGATCGCGGCTGCTGCTGAAGAGATTGCAATGATGACTGCGATGACCTTGAATTTTTTCATACTTTACATAGGAGTTTTTTTATTTGATCTAAATGGTTTCAAGCTTATTTTGTAAAGATAAATTTGAAAAACTTTTAGCTGTTCCTAGGAATAATAAAAAATTTGTCTCTTCTTAATTTATTGTTCAATTTTATCATTTCTTGATTGTTTTTTTGTTATTAATTATTGTTTTATTTGTTTGATTGTTCTATTATTTCTTCAGTTTAATTTGTTGTATGAGGTTCTTTATGGCCGCTGTTTCTGTTCACACGCTTTATGAAAGCAATCAAGCTTTGTCAGTAGGTGATTTATCAACGCGATCCCATTTTTTAGCCCAGTGCGGCAAATATTATGAAGCGGTCCATTCAGATCAGAAGAGCTATCTTCCCGACGATGCTTTTTTGAAAAAAGCAGAAGAAATTATCCGCGACGAAATTTTCCAAGATCATCCCGGTTCCTTGAACCGCCTCAAGCCATTGGCGACCCGTTATTTGACCCAAGTGCTATCGACCCGTTTTCTTTTCTCTTTGTCCCACCTTCCGACATCCGCTGAGGCTAGCCAGCAGATCGATCAATTGGTCGCAGCAAATAACGCCTTTATCACGCAGTTTATTGCTGAGTTTAAGATTGTCGGAAAACATACGGCATTGGGAACCCAGTTCAACCAGCCTCGAGCTCTTAAGGTCTATTACAGCACGGTTTTCAACTATTTAATCGAAAACCCTGCGCAAGTCCCTGTTGCCAAAAGCATGTTTGAAGACGCAGATGCAAAATTGTTCGATCTGATCCCTTACTGCGTCGTGCTGACCCTCCTCAAACATCCGCTCTCTGCAGATCGGCTTCCCGAGCTCTTCGCGCCTTCTGAATCTGAGCTAATGCAGTTAAGAGAAAGATATTTTACATTGCCGTTAACAGACCAAGAAGCATTATCTGCGATGGCATTCATGGCCGAAGAGGATAAATCGTTAACTCCTGCTGGACAAGAGTTCTATCGGAGAGTCTTTGAACTGATCTATGAAAAAAGAGAGCATGAAAAACTTGTCTTTGCTGCGATCAACCAGGCGCTGTTCCAGTTTGTCAGCTCTGATATCCAACTGGCCCAATTGTTGCAATCCCATCCAAAGATCGGAGATGTTCCTATGCCGGTTCAAATCGAAGATCTCGTCAGATTTTTGAAGGACCTCTCAGAATCGGAATACGATGAGATGAAAAAGGGATTTAGCTTCTTGCCTCCCTTTTCTAGACGCGCTGATTTATCTTCTGAGGCCATTCAAGAAAGAACTTATGCCTATCGGCTGCTAGGCATTGTAATGCTTGGCCG
>JAFEGF010000235.1 GCA_018240225.1 Verrucomicrobiota bacterium | reverse complement strand
ACTGTTGTCGACGATGCAGCGACAGATGGAGAAGAAGGAACTGAAATGGTTGATATGGCCTCAGCTCCATCGGAAGATCTCGTCGAGCAGTCGTCCCGCACAGTGCAGAACCAAGTCACGGAAAAGTTCGACATCGAAAAGCCTGAGAAGAAATTTATGGACAACCTGAAAGAGTTTGCGTCCAAGGCCAAAGATGCCCTCAAGAAGGTCAATCCATTTCACTATACGCCAAAGTTCGTCAATGAAGCAGCGTTTGGTTTATCCCAATCTTGGACAGCAACGGGAACTTCTAATGCCATCCTACAGACAATTAGCTTCAGTAATTCGACAACCCAAGCATGGATCGAAGGGATCGTGGAAGGGTTCACTGCTTTGACAAGTTTGCTCATCAGCGGCGGAGCGATGTGGGGAATGGCGGAAGGCAGCGGAGCCGCTTCTAGAAAGCCGATGAATGCAACGCTCAATAAAGTATTGACTGGAACGAAGATCGTAGCCGGCACAGGACTGGCAGTTTCTGAAACAGTACAAGGGGGCCTGAGCATCTGGGAAGGTATTCTGACAGAGCAATATGGCAAGAATCAATCGTCTCAGCAAATGTTGCAATATATCATGGGACTAATCTCTCAAGACAGCCAAATCAACAGTAGCTTCATCAGCCAATTCATGACCAGCAATTTCAATGAATTGAACACTTTGATGAGCATTCCTGGAACCGCCTTGGCGGCAATTGCAGAATCGATGTACCAAGCATAATTAAACATAATAAATCATAAGGAAGGTCCTATGACGACACAATTTGGCGGAGTATCAGGAAGCAATTTAGGCAGCATTACGCCGGCATTGCTAGAGATCGCCTCCACACAGATGGAAGTGAACAATAACTATAATGAAATTGCTATGGACTCGACAGAGCTCCAACAAAAATTCAACGAAGCACAGACTGATGACACTCGTAAAGAAGGGCAAAAGGGGGCAGCGATCTGTTATGCTCAGGCAGCGGGCTCATTAGCATCTGCAGGATGCGATCTTGGAACAATGGCTGCTTCTTATGCTTCAACTCGATCATTGAACAGTCAGTTAGAGTCGCAAACGGGAGAACTGAATCAATTGGAATCCATGCAAAAAAATGTTCAACAACAATTAATGCAAGGGCCTAACATTGAAGCTGGGGAAACCGTTAACGTAAATTCGCCGCCGGCAGAAGAACAATTAAAAAATCAAGAATCCAATCCTCCTAGTAACAGCTATGTTGATACGAGAACCAAAGAAATGCAAGCCGGGCGCTTGTTAACATCGGATTGTCAGTATCCACTTAAGGAAGGGGAAGCTCCACTCACTGATCAAGCTATTGCTGCCGCATCGACAGATGAGCTCAATGATATCAAAGATCAAACGGACGATCAGATTAAAAACAAAACCCAATCGATCAATACTCTCCAGAGCCAGATCCAATCTAAAGAAGGGATGATGCGGATGTTTGGAGATATGGGAAAACAAGTCCTCAACAGCGGTTCGCAATTTGCTCAAGCTGCCTTTACAGCTCAAAAATCGGAAGCTCAAGCAGCAGGACTCAGCGCTCAGTTCGACCAACAGATCCAAGCAACAGCCGCTCAGACCGAACAAAAAGCGGTCGGCGATGGCGTGCAGCAGGTCTTCTCCGTCTTCCAAGCTCTGGCCCAAGCCGGCCAAGCGATGGTCTAATCTATTCTCAAAGCTGCCGGTCGGGTCCTCCGACCGGCAGCTTTTTGATTAATTATTCGTTAGTCCATATGCCTGTTGGGCCAATCGCAATAGATCTTGCGTAACTCCTAAGCATGAATTAATGACGCCTTGAAGCATTGGGATATCTTGAGAAGGCAGTGGAATTTCCGGGGTTCCATAGTCGGTAACGTACCATTGGCAAATGCCGTAGAGCGATTCCGGCTGCGGCGAACCGGTTCCATTTAAATCCACGTTAAAAAACGGCGTCGATGCAAAGTCCCACATCAGTGTTAATAGAGGCGGATTTGTCGAAGGGTCATTTGTAACAGATCCCCATGCTGGCCAAAATGCATCGTCGAATGCATATAGAATGCTATTAATCTCTCCTGCTGTAGCAGGTTGATCGGGATTATAGTAAGTTGGACTATTTGGGTTACAAAAGATCTCGTATACCTTTGCAAGTTCATTGATTTCACTATTTGAACTATTATTATTTTGATCTATCCACCAAGTCGGATTTTGCACATTCATGCTCTGGTCTTGCCCAATCCAATCATTCGTATTCACGAGCAGGTTCCATATTTGGCTGTTAGGAACATTTTGCTGGAGAAGCTGCCATTGGGAAGGGTTTGCCGATACGGTTTGACAGAGCTGATAAATCGATTGGCCGCAAGGAAGAGGTGTTGTTAAATCGTTTTGGATCGTCTGCGTAAAAGGGGTTAAAGGGGAATTAGATGGCAAATTACCTCCATTTTCTTTTTCAGCAGATTGGTAGGCGGATTCCCAATTGCAGACCGACTGGGCGAACAAGGTATAGGCAATCTCCTGGTTCAAATTCTGGCATCCTTGTGGAACGGATGGGGTTTGCGGAGGGTTTTGGAGCACCTCTTCGAGAATCAGAAGAGAATCAAATAACTGCAGCGTCGGATCGTACATTGCCGTGGCCACTGGGTCTGTAGCAGGAGCCGTTTGCGCTTGGGCCGCACCTGTTGTCTCTTGGGCTGATGTTGCTTGCGAAAGTAGAATTTGTTGGTTCTGTTGCAACTGTTGGCTTAACAAAGCTGATTGATTAACCGACATTTATCCTCCGAAAACAATATTAATAATATCTTAACATAATTTTAACATAATATAAATATTGATTCAATTAAATTTTTTACATTTGCAATTAATGAAAAGCTGCTCATGATGAGGGATATAGCCTCTTAAAAAAACATATGCAGCCTATAAGCATAAGCAACTGATTTTTAATTATTTAAACAGATTAAGCAAAGCGACCGAAAAAGGACCATTGTGCTCTCTCTAATTCAAGAGCTTCTACAAAATGAGATCCAAGAAGAAGGGATTAAAACTTCCATCCAAAAGGCCTTTTCGCAAGGGGCAACCTTCGAAACCGCCTTGACCACCCTTTATAAAACCCATATCCCCTCGATCCTCAACTCCGTTTCTAAAACAATGAAGCAGAAACCCGCTCTTGCCGGTTTCCTTGCGACCAAACGCCTGCTCTTTGAAACAAAGAAGTGGTTTGATATCTGCGTTGAAACCTTCCGGACAGATTTCGCTGGAAAACCTGACTTGGCAGCATGGGAACCTGAAATCCAGAAAGCAGAAGGAGCCCTTTTAGAGATTTATAAAGGGATCAACGCTTACCTGCCGGCTGTGCGGGATG
>JAFEGF010000234.1 GCA_018240225.1 Verrucomicrobiota bacterium | reverse complement strand
GGCAGATCTTTCCGATGATCCTGTTCAAGCTGCCTGCAAAATGTTTCCAAGTCCTTGTCGGAATACTTGATCTGAGCAAGCTCCGGCAACTGCTTTTCAATCATCTCATGCAAATCTTTTTCTTTGCCGAGAGCCATCGTCGCAAGGCCATGATGCTCTTTCAACCCTGCATTCTGAACATCGCCAAAATCCCGCCCCAGCAAAATGGCATCGAAGGTCCCGAGCTGAAGAAGCGCTTGCTTCCATGAGTTTTGGATCACGGTCGCTTTTGGAACGGTCATTGCTTTCTTGGCAAGAGCCTGATCTGGTTCTATGATCGTATGGCTTTTAGGATGCTGTTCCTGGATCAGCTTGGCTGCAAGTCCTGATGCGTACCGAATTTCCAGCACATCTCCGACAGGATGCAGCATGAGGACAATTTCCTTGACTGCTGTCTCTTCCCAATTCTTATCCATATGACAACTCCTATTCCCAAAAACATCTAATTTCTTTATACGTGGAAATTATTAATAGGAATAGGATGTTTATGAAAAATTCAGAATTGAAACATTCAGAAACCTCGAAATTACCCAAAATTAAGAAGAAGGCCCTCGTTTTAACAGACCTCCATTACCAGACTTCTAAGACCTCTCTATTGGTCTTTGACTTCGAGCCTATTGCCTATGCCTCTTCAATCAAGCGGCTGAACAACAGCCAGCTCCAATCGACGTCCATTGATGGAAAAGAGGTCTATATCCTGGATGATTTTTTCACGGAAGAAGAGGGAAAACAGCTCAGAACTTTTTCTAATCAAGCGACATTTAGCCGCAACAGTTATGGAAGCCCCGAAGCTATTGAAAACGGCGAAAAGCCTGCCCGTTCGATGGACGGAAAAGAGCGATGGGAATTTTTTTCCCATCCTCCAGAACCGATCTACGAGGTTTACAAACTATTTGGGACATTGGCCGACCGCCTTGGAGCTGAGATCACAACCCTGCCTTGGGAACTATGCGATCCTGCAGGCCACGGCTCCCCATCTGTCATCGGCAATTTCATCGAAGAGGCATCCCATGAGAGCATGGAACTGGGCAAGCACCAGGACAGCAACCCCCAAAAAGGACTTCCATTTGCCATCCCTGTCTTATATGCGTCGGAGCCCGCATCCCATCCCAGCACCTTTGTGAACGGAGAAAAAGGGCATCCCTGGATCGTATCGGTCATGCTGTATGTCAATGCAGAAAATTACCATTCGAGCTACAGCATGGGAACTGCGTTCTATGGAAGCGACCAATGCATCGCCATTAGGTCCTCTCCCAACAATATGCGACTGGTCCTATTCGAAAGCGACCTCTTCCATACGATCGAGGAATCGCACATTCCCGAAGAGGTGAAGACCTGGAGGGTTTCCTATGTCTATAAGCTCATCATCAACCCTCGCAGAAAAACAGATAGCATGAAGCAAAAATTTGCTCAGCTCGCAGCAGGTCTTCACAATATTCCCAATCCATTGGCAGATCTGGAAATTTAGAATGTGCTGGAGTGGTAAGAGACCTTGTCGACGCATTGCTGCGCATCGAACTTGATCACGACCGTCAGCGTTTTTTGAGTTTTTGCCCGTGCGCCAGCATTTTTCCCATACCCCGCAATGATGAGCCAAATGCCCCCTTCGTCGTTCGAATAGGAAACTTCTGATGCAACCTTATCGTAAATCCACGTTTCAGCGCCTTCTTGGTCCTTTGTGACGATATTAGGCGAGCCTAAAGCTGTGGCAACGGAGCCTTGGTCCATTCCCGGACGGATCTCCTTTTGGACAATCCCAAGGGTCATCGAACGCTCCTGAGCAGAGTGGAGCTGGTCCGCATGGTCTGAGGCTTTAGAGCAGCTGGCAGCTGTTAGAGCAATTGCGCTAAGCGCAGTGAACAGGGCTGCTTGATAAAACATAATGATCTCCTAAATTTTTTCTTCCTGAATGAATAGCCCTTTCGAGACTTTTGAGAAAAACTCTTGGTAGTATTCCATATCGTAGATCGGATGGACCTTCATCACGCGTCCGAAATTATCAAATAGCTTCTGCTGAAAATTCACGCGGACCCGGGTCTCATCGCCAAACTGGGTGACATTGGCAGAGATTTCCACAAGATAATTTTTTTTCCAGGTTCCTTCTTTCCCCGAGGCCATGACGCTGAAAAACCGCGACCATCCATTTTCCACATCGATATCTTTTTCCGCAGAAAGCAGTCCAAGTTCCAAGTTGGCATGCTTGACGATGAAGGCATCGTCTTGCAGAACATTGATCATCTCTTTGATAACAGCTTTAGCATCGCGCGCAGCAAAAGTGCGGGATTGGATCTCCCGGATTTGCAGTTGAGTAAGCGGTTCATCAGATCCGTTATGGCATCCTGTGCAAAAGATGGCCAATCCGAAAAAAACAGCAAAGAGAGTAACAATTTTCAGGCTTCTATTTCCGATAAACTGTCGCAATGCAACAGATTGGGATTTCATAAGAGTTCTCCGAAAGAATTAAGTCATCATCAAATGATATTCAAATCCAAATAAAACTGAAACAAATTCTTCATAACTGAAAATTAAAAAAAATCTTGCAATCCGCTTTTATCTCCATTAGAATTTGCAGATGCATAAAATTGAGGGGAGAAATAACAGGATATTAGGATGGACAGGATGAAGAAAAATGCACTAAGACTACATTCTCTATCTTGTCCATCCTAATATCCTGTTATTTCTCTTAAAAGTTAACAAAGTTGGCTCAAATTAAACCACTCTATGCTAAAAAATAAGCTCCTCCGCTCATCAATTCCGTTCTGGTCAGCACTAGTCCTATTTACTTTTGCCCTCGTCCAGATCGACAAGGCATCATTTCAGCAAAACGACCTCTTTAACATCCGCCATATCCTGCCGAGCATCGCCATGGATCCCAAATGGGAGTCCTCCCCCCTTTCTCAAAGAGAGCTGGCCAGCTTCGATAAGATTATCGCCCAGCCCTTCTACTACTTGGCTAAAGGAACCCATTCTTTTGCATTTTTAAGCGAAGATGGCAGATACGTCATCAAGTTCCACCGCTACCCCTCCCATATGCGCGTCTTTCCATGGCTTAACCGTCCCTTTTCCTACCAGTTCAGCGCGAAACGGATCAAAATCAAAGAACACAATTTCCAAAAACTCGACTACAACTTAAGCAACTATAAAAACAGTTTTGAGCAGCTGCGTGACGAGGCCGGTCTGATCTATGTCCATGCAGCCCCGTCATCGAACTTAAACCGCTTTGCCACGATCGTCGACAAGACTGGCAACCGTTACAAGGTCTCTCTCGACAACGTGACCTTTGCCCTCCAGCACAAGGCCGATCTTCTTTACACGACGTTGGACCGGCTAAAAAAGGACAATGACATTGAAGCGTCAAAAAAAGTCATCTCAGCA
>JAFEGF010000233.1 GCA_018240225.1 Verrucomicrobiota bacterium | reverse complement strand
CAACATGAGGAAGCAGGGTGTTTTTTTGCTTTTCCTTAAACACGCAAGAAGCTCGACTTGCCAAAAGAAGCAATGCATTGCCGCCCATCGAATGCCCGATCAGTCCAACTTTTTTCAAATCAAGCGCATCATTAAAAAGGGTTGTTTGGTTGTCCTGCAGCCATTGGAACACATAAAGGATGTTATCGATCACCTTTCCATATCTGGAACAGCTGCGCTGTTTCCAGAATGTTGGCTCTTCGGGATCTGTATTGAGTTGGTGTTGAATGGCGACCACAACATAGCCATGGCTCGCTAAATCTTCTGCAATGAAACCATAATCGGTCATTGCAACGGTGTCGCCATGATTAAGAAGAATCAGAGGATGTTTTGTCTTACCTTCTATTAAGGTAAGATCTGCCATCCGGCTATAGACCTCAACATCTAGCGGAGGCCAATTGCCTGCCACTCGTTCTTCAAAGACTTTATGGTGCTGGCTATGGGAACCTTTGCCAATTGGAAAATAAATTTGTATCGGGATCAATCGACCGTGTGGATGCTCGATTTCCTTTCGGTATGGATCAGTCAGATCATACTTGGCGATTCCAACTTGATAAGATCCTATCGGGATAGGCAAGGTTTTCATATTTAATCAACCTCGACAATATGATGAAGGGTTTTTTCTAGTTCAGCTTCAATCTCTTCAACGGATGGAAGAGTAGATTTTAAGTTGTCTGGAAGAGCTTTTGCTAATTGAGTTTCAAAATTTGCGACGCTGATTGGAGAGGAGTTGTTTCGAAGTGCATATTCAACAATGAGATTGTCTTTACCTTTGCAAAGGATGAGACCAATTGTAGGATTGTCTCCAGGTTGTCGCATTTTATCATCGATGGCTGCGAGATAGAAGTTGATTTGGCCGGCGAAATCCGGCTTGAATTTGACGGCCTTCAATTCTATCAGGAAATAGCAACGAAGTTTGATATGATAGAAAAGGAGATCAAGATAGTAGTCTTCTGTTCCGACTCGTAGAGGTACTTGCCTTCCGACAAAGGCAAATCCGTTCCCGAGTTCGAGCAAGAACTTTTGGAGGTGATCCATCAGACCAGCTTCGATTTCTTTTTCACGTGCTTGGTCAAGAGAAGTTAGAAAATCAAAGCAGTAAGGATCTTTAACGACTTGTTCGGCGAGATCTGAATAAGGAGCTGGAAGGGTTTTTTGGAAATTGTTAGGAGCTTTGCCTTGACGATGGTAGAGCTCGGTTTCGATCCACATTTCTAAAACAGAGCGGGAGCACCCATTTTCAATAGCTCGTCGGGCGTACCACTCTCTTTCGTTTAAATTTTTTACTTTATTTATGAGAATCACATTATGTCCCCAAGGGAGGTTAAGGCAATAATCTGGAGGGACTTCCAAGAATCCAACAGCTTGTTGGACTCTTGAATAACTCATGTAAAAGGTTCTCATATAGAATACGTTGGATCGAGAAAATCCCTTTAGTCCAGGGAACCCCGATTGAATATCTTTGCACAGGCGATCGATGACTTGAGCCTTCCATCCTTCAGCTTCTTGGCGTTTAACAATTTCCGAGCCAATCCACCAATGCAGTTTGATCAGTTCTTGATTGACTGCCATCGCCGCTTTTACCTGCGACTCTCGAATGCGGCTCTTGATGTTCTCCAAAAGAGCAACATAGCTTTCGGGAAGAGATAAAGAGGAAGAGGATTGAATTGTCATAAGCCCTTATTGGTTTAACTTTTCTGCGATATATGAATTCAAGCTTAGGCCTGCTGCCTTTGCTTTAGTAGATAGCCTTGCGTGAAGGTCGGGATCAATTCTTAAGTTAAATGTGCCTGAAAAGGTTTTTTCAGGTTTTTCTCCCTTTTGTTTGCAAAGGGCAAGGTAGAGATCGATTGATGACCGAAATGATTCTTCAAGCTCTTCCACGGTCTTACCCTGAAAAATGATCGGTTCTTTAAGACCAAGGATTTCTCCACGAAAGACCTTAGAATTGTTGTCATACTCGACTCGGCCAAAGAAACCTTTGTACTTCATCATAAAATTCGCTTCAGCTTTTTAAATTATGGTTCTGTTCCCATGATTGTAGGGCTGCATATATTGACTTTGGCCCATGGAACCAAATCGTTCCCTTCCCTATCGTGTTATAGCCGGTTAAATCTTCTGCAATAGCTACACCAATTAATTGAGGTTTTCCATTAGTAATTGCCCACAGTCCGTTCCCACTTAATCCTCTGAATGATGAAATCCGTTTTTTTCCGAGTTCGCGGATTTCATAGGTATTGGTATCTACAGTGCAAACGATGTAATCGCAATCAGAAAATTCGTGGTAATCAGAGGAAATTACTCCGAGCACAGTTGACATACCTTCAACTACGTTGTCTTTATTGCAGGCTTCAATGCAACCGATGGTAATAAGGGCTAAAGATGAAAGATTTTCAGGGATGGCCGTTTTTTCTGTAGGTAAATGATAAAACGTCTTATGGGAAGTAATTTCGTCAATACATTTAGCTGGAGTGATCACTGCTAAATCTTTCGGTTTAGTAGAAAGAATTTCTTTTTCCAGCATCTTTGAATCAAAATTTGGATCCCATTTTTCAATATGAAAATCGGCACAATTTTTTGGTGGATAATATCGAGTAATCGGATCACATTTATATAGAGTTCGTACTTGCTCTGTTGTTTCAAAACATTCTGCGACATGAGAGGCAGAGAGCAAAACTTTGTAAGAATTATAACAAATGGGGATAGATCCCCCCAAGGAAAGTCCGGTTTTTCCAAACCCTAAAACAAGAGTATTTGGTTCTATGATTTTTCCTTGTTCGACCAATATTTTTGTAGCTTCAGCATGCATTTTTGCATTTATTTCAACAGGAGTATTAGAATTTTTCGCGAGTGCTTCTTCTGGCATGTTTGGACTCCTTGAAAGTGTAAAATAGTACCAATTAACAGTACTATTAGGCGAAGGTTTATTTTGTATTTTTATCAGGATTTAACTCAGTTCACAGAATTTACTCCGAGATTCCTTTACTGAATTTTTTCGTGATCAGTACATCAAGATGTGTGTATCTCTGGAGCATTTACTAAGTGTGATGTTTAATGCTGCTAGCAGCTTGGAGAGCTGTTTTTGGTTCAACTGTTCATTATTTTTGTCTGTTCAATATATATTGAACAGACAAAGATAATGAACGTAGGGGAATTGTAATATGTATATTGATTCGCATGCGCATTTGTCTTCGTCCGATGTCCTGCCGCAGATTAATGGGGTGATGGAGCGCGCATCTGCTGCAAAAGTGAACCGAATTGTCAATATTTGCACAGATGAGACGACCCTAAAAGAAGGACTTGTACTCAAAAAGCGGTTCCCTTTTGTCTATAATGCAGCTGCGGCAACTCCGCATGATGTGGAAAAAATCGGCGAGCAATT
>JAFEGF010000232.1 GCA_018240225.1 Verrucomicrobiota bacterium | reverse complement strand
ACGGAGGATCCATCGCTCAAGCCCCAGCGATGAGCGCAGCGGTGGATGTGGGTGTCGACGGGAAAGGCCGGTTTTTGAAACGCTTGCGTCATGACGACGGATGCTGTTTTGTGGCCGACGCCTGGCAGAGCTTCGAGATCGGCAAAATTAGAAGGCACTATTCCATGGTGTTTGGCGATCAGCTGCTGGGATAGGTTCCAGATCGCTTTCGATTTGGCATTGCTAAGGCCGCAGGTGCGGATGATCTGCTGGATCTCTTCAATGGTCAGCTTGACCATCTCTTCGGGAGTCTTGGCTTTTGCAAAAAGGTGGGGAGTGACCAGGTTCACCCGTTTGTCTGTGCATTGGGCGGAAAGCAAGACTGCGATGAGTAAAGTATACGGATCGGAATGTTCAAGGGGGATGGCTGGATCGGGAAAGTAGAAGTCGAGCAGTTTAGCGATCTGTTTTGCACGTTCTTTTTTTGTCATTTGCCAATGCAGAATTTGGAGAAGATCGCACTTAGGATATCTTCTGAAATGTTAGTGCCGATGATTGTTCCCAGTTCGCTGAGCGTGTGGCGCATATCGGAAGCGACGAATTCGGGAGAGACTCCTGTTCTGAGCCCATCGATCAATGCTTGCAAAGACTGAATAGCTGATCCAAGCGCTTCCATGTGTCGCGCTTTTGTGATCACGATCTCATCTTTAGCCGGCATCCCTTTATGCCAGATCATCCGATCGATTTCCGCATGCAGATCATCAAGGCCGGTCAGCTGTTTTGCCGAGATCGTTGCCTGATGGGGAAACTGACTAATAGCAGGAAATTGATCCGATAGGTCGGCTTTGTTCCAAACAAGGATCGTTTTTTCAGGAGGCGCTGAATCCAAAAGGGCGAAAGACTGATCGCACAGCTCTTTCGAGATGTCCATGACGAGGAGGATCAGATCGGCCCTTTGCATTGTCTCTTTGGAGCGGCGGATCCCTTCTTTTTCTACGAGCTCTTCTGTATCCCGGATGCCGGCCGTATCGATCAGGCGGAAGTGAAGTTTTCCAAGCCGCAGGTCATCTTCGAGGATGTCGCGCGTTGTGCCGGGGATCTCTGTCACGATGGCGCGGTCTTTGCCGAGCAGCGCGTTCATTAAGGACGATTTGCCGACATTGGGCAGCCCTGCAAGGCATAAAGTGAGGCCATGGTGGAGGATCTTGCCTTCGTGGAACGTATTGCGCAGCTTCTCCATTTTTCCCTTGAGGGCAGACAAGGCTGCAACGACCTCTTCCATCGAAGCGAACTCGAGGTCTTCTTCAGGAAAGTCCACCCAAGCTTCGAGGATTGCAGCGATGCCGACAAGCTCTTTTTGAAATCCGGCGATCTGTTTGGAGAGGCGTCCTTGGAGCTGCTGCTCCGCCATATCGAGCGCCATTTCATTTTTTGCTCCGATCAGCTCTTGCACGGCTTCCGCTTGGGCAAGGTCGAGTTTTCCATTGATGAACGCTTTAAAGGTGAACTCTCCTGGCTGCGCAGGCCGCGCGCCCGCTTGGAACACCGTTTCAAGGACGCGCCGGGTGATCAAGCTGCCGCCGTGGCAGTGGATCTCGACAGTGTCCTCCCCTGTGTAGGAGCGGGGAGCTAGCATCGGAAGGACAAGGACCTCGTCGACCACAGAGCCGTTAGCGTCGAGGATCTTCCCGAAATGGGCTTTATGGGAAGGGTAAGAGCGGATCGGTCCCGAATAGACTTTTTCTGCAACGTCAAGGGCCTCTTTTCCTGAAATGCGGATGATCGCAACGCCGCCTTCGCCAGGAGGGGTGGCAACGGCTGCGATCGTTTCGCCAGGCTGGTAAGGACGGTGGACAAAATCCATAGGAAAAAAATGCGTTTAATTTGTCCTAGAAGGATACAGGATAGCCTCTTCAAATTCAACAGCTGCTATTCTTCTTAGATGCAGCGCAGGGCGCTGGTGATCAGTTTGGCAAGCTCGGGCTCTTCTTCCGATTTGCTCAGGGCAGTTTTGATCGCCTTTTGGGCTTGGACGGGATTATAGCCGAGATTGACAAGGGCCGAGATGGCATCGCTGATGACGCCTTGCCCTCCTCCAGAAGGAGAAAGAGAATGGACGGAGCCTGGCTTGTCGCCGAATTTTTTGACTTTGTCGCGCAGTTCAATGACAAGGCGTTCCGCAGTTTTCTTGCCGATCCCTGGGATTTTGCAGATGGCCGGGGTGTTGCCTTGGACGATAGCAAACTGCAAGTCGTTGATTTCCATGTGGCCCAGTAGGGCGATTGCTGTTTTGGGGCCGACGCCTGAGACTTCGATCAAGCTTTCGAAAAGGTCCCGTTGGTCCGCTGTCAAAAACCCGTAGTTTTTATGGGAGTCTTCCCGGATCACCGTCGAGACGTATAGGGTCAATGCCGAGCCGATCTTCGGCAATTTCGCATAATTATTAAGGGGGATGAAGAGCAGGTAGCCGACGCCGTGGGTTTCAAGGGTTACTTTGACAGGCGATGCTTCGGTAAGAGTTCCTTTGATGTATTCAAACATGTTTCGACCCTTGGATAAATACGGTTTTTCGTGTGTTGGCATGGCATATGGCTAACGCTAAGGCGTCTGCCGCATCTTCAGGCTGAGGAAGAATAGGCAATTTTAAAAGAAATTGCACCATTTTTTGTACCTGCTCTTTGCTGGCAGATCCAGAACCGACGACGGCAAGCTTCGCTTTTTTCGGAGCATATTCATAAATCGGGATGTTCCGTTTTGCCGCTGCGAGAAGGACGACTCCGCGCGCCATCCCCAGTTTAATAGCGCTTTGGACATTTTTATAGACAAACTGCGTCTCTACGGAGACGGCTTCGGGCTGATAGCGGTCGAGCAGCGATTCAATCGCATTAAATAGGATGAGGTACTTTTGCGGACTATCTAAGGAGATGGGTGGACGGATGCAGCCGAAATCGATCGCTTCAAAGCTGTGCCGGTTGTGCCTGATGATCCCGTATCCTGTTATCCGTGTTCCAGGATCGATGCCAAGGATGGTCGATTGATCGTCGCGAGCGGGCATGGATTATTCTGGGGTTAAAACCCTGAGTTTAATCCAGTCGTCTGAAAATAGGTGAGTAAAAAATAATTTTACTTAAGGGATGTAATTAAAAGTGGTAGTGTCGAAAATCCAGAAAAATGCTATTTTCTTACTCTTTGATCTCGTGAATTTTGGGGCTTTTTGCCTTTTTCGCGAGGTCTTTTGAGGCCAGTTATAAGTGGCAGCAAAGCTGCTACGCCCCAATTGACGATGCTGCGAAGACTTGTTAAAGGTCCAGCGGACCTTTAAAAAGCAAAGCAGGTGAAACGACCTTGGTTGCGCGACCGGGCAGTGTGGGCCGGACAAGGAGAATGGGGGGAAATGGCCTCAAAAGGGCGATTTTGCAGGGCAAATGAGTTTTGCAATTGCCTC
>JAFEGF010000231.1 GCA_018240225.1 Verrucomicrobiota bacterium | reverse complement strand
CATCGACTTTTGGAGGGTTGTTCAGGCGGAAAAGGAGAAGGGGATACTCGTTCTCTATGCAGAAATGCATCTTCCCGGCGAAGCTTGGCTGAAATTTGAATTTGATGAGACTGCCCTCTATCAAATTGTGGTTTTTCGGCCTAAGGGCCTTATGAGAAGACTTTATTGGTATGCAATGAAGCCTTTTCACTACTTTATTTTTCGAAAGATGATTAGCGCCTTAGCCGGAGCTTAGCAGGCTTGAAAGGTCTCTGGAGGCAGGCGTGCCATGAACCTATCTCAATAAAATTTTTCGTCGAGTTTTAGGTTCTAAAGAGGTAAAAGCTGCACAATAAGACTGCCGTTGAAAAAATCTTCTGTTGATTATTTCAGGTAAAGCAGTTTTGCAACTGCCTCTAAAACCTCCCTTTAGGGTATGCTTTAGTCAAAAACTACCATTTTCATCATGCCAGCTCGTCCCTTTGCCACCTCTGTCGTCAAAAAGCTCTCCGATGCAGGGCACGTAGCCTACTTTGCAGGAGGGTGGGTTCGCGATTTCCTGATGAAGCGCCGATCTGACGATATCGATATTGCAACGAGCGCTTCGGTCGAAGAGATCCAAAATTTATTTCCCAAGACAATTCCCGTCGGCGTCTCCTTCGGGATTGTGATCGTTGTTGAAGAAGGGCATCAATTTGAAGTCGCCACCTTTCGCAAAGACCGGGGTTACGTCGATGGGAGAAGGCCAACGGGGATCGATCCAGCTGACCCCAAAGAAGATGCTTTGCGACGCGATTTTACGATCAACGGGATGTTTTACGACCCTTTAACAGAGAAGCTTTACGATTATGTCGAAGGGCAGAAAGATATTGAAAAAGGGGTTATCCGCGCGATCGGCGACCCGCATGAGAGATTTTTGGAGGACCGCCTTCGGATGATGCGCGCAGTGCGTTATTCGACCCGCTTCGACTTTCCCATAGAGCCAGCGACATATCAAGCTATTCTCGATCATGCTCCCAGCCTCCTCCCTTCTGTTGCCATGGAAAGGATCTGGCAGGAGTTTAAAAAAATGTCCCACTTTGCCCATTTTGACTTAGGGCTTCTTGCTCTGCATCGTCTTAACTTGCTGCCGACGATTTTCCCAGCTTTAAAAGGGACTTCTTCAGAAGAAATTGAGAAGAGGCTTGCTCCTTTAAGCTCCTACCCGCCGGAGTGTCCGGCCATCGCAGAACTGATCGAATTATTTCCCAATTATTCCTTGGAGCAGCTTTTGGAGCTATGCGACTATCTTAAGTTATCGAGGCAAGAACGCGAGTTCGTTACATTTTTCCATCGGGCAAAAGAGCTATTGAGCATGCCGGAGGAGTGGCTTCAGAACTTGGAAAAGATTGAATGGGCGCAATATTATGCCAACCCGAGCTCCTATCTCTGCATTCAGATTTTTTCTGCCCACCTTCCTGAAGAAAAGGGGGAGGCTTTTGTCCAGATGCATTATCAAAGGATGCAAGAACTGCTGCCTTTTATCCATCGGATCCGGTCTCAAACTCCAGTCGTCAAGTCTGAGCATCTGATGCAAAATGGCGTCCAGCCTGGTAAAAAAATGGGAGCTCTCCTTAAAGAAGCGGAAAGGATCAGCGTGAACTTGGGCATTGAAGATCCAGTTCGGATAATCGATCTCCTCAAAAATTCCTCCCTTTGGCATAATTGATCCATGTTGATTAAGAAACTATCTGTAGCTTTTGCATTTTTTGTTCTGGCGTGCTCCCTGTTCATTGGGCTTGACCGATTCGCCCATCACAAATCCCGCTATTCACCTGGCTGTATAACTTCTTCCTATTCATCGCCAGAGTGGGAAATTCCATCTTCCGTAATCGATGACCCGAAGTTGATCGATCACATTTTAAACCAAAAATTCACCTATTTTAATAAAGGCTCTCAAGCTTACGTCTATATTTCAGAAGACAAGAAGTACATTTTGAAATTCCTAAAGCAAAACAAGCTGCATTCTAATTCGTGGCTGGCTTATTTCCCCTTTTCCTTCAATCCCTGGTATCAAAAAGGTCTTCTTTTAAAGAAGAAGCATCAAAGCACTTTTAGAGCTATAAAGACAGCCTTTATCGATTTTAAACAGGAAACCGGGCTTCTCTACGTTCATCTCAATAGCACCAAGAACTTGAATAAAAAAATCACAATTTTTGATCGGAGAGGCAATACCCATCTGGTCGATTTGGATAAAACAAGCTTTTTGGTCCAAAAGAAGGCAAATTTGATCTACGTGCGGATTACCGAACTGATGTCCCAGGGTGAAACGGAACAAGCGAAGCAGATCATCACATCGGTGTTTTCCCTGATCGATTTACTGGGGAAGCGGGGCGTTGTCGATAATGATCCGATCTTGCGCAAAAATTTTGGATTGATCGATGACCGGGCCGTTCAAATCGATATCGGCCGCATGCGGATCGATCCTTTAAGGATCCAGTCTCTGCAGTATAAGCACGAGGTGGCCAGCATCACCAAGAGCTTTAAAACATGGATCGAAAAGAACTATCCTGAACTGTTGGAGCACTTCGAATCGAACCTCAAAGATGTATCTAGCTTTTGATTGCAATTACTTGAGCTAGTTGCTCAACATAATCATCCAGTTGAAACCATTTCAGTCCATTCTCCTTGAACGGTACGCTTGAAACCGACATGCCCTATTCATATGGAGCATGGCAGCTTTGCTGCCGCCTCATTTTTCTAAGATGGAGTTAATGGCAAAGTGCGCTTCGTCTTGGATGATCGGAACAAGCTCTGGATAGTGGGTTTGGGCCCAATGGTCCATTGCTTCTGCGATCCGTAAGACTTCTCTTTGGTAATGGTGGGGTTGGGCAATCGCGTCATCTGGAACCAGGCTTCCGCAATCGATGATCATCGCTTCATCCTCAATAAATCCATAGTTGTTGCGGACTCCGATATCAAGGTCGGCAAGCCCCTGCTCGCAGCGGGCAACAACAACTTTCAGAAGAGAACGGATGCTGCGGTGCACCCGCTCTTCTTCCCCTTGTTTCATCAATTTGACCAAATGGTCATAGATCCTGACAGCCTTTCTTTGTAAAAAGAACTCTTTCGAATCGAGGTCGACGAGATATTTTTTTCCACTCTTATCGTGCAAAGTCGCTTTTGTCCTGAGGTCCCGTGTTTTGTTCAAATGGATAAAGAGGAGGCCAGACTCATCTTGAAGGTTGTCATAGCAAGCCTTTATGCTGGAAAACACTTCGTTGATTAGCTGTTTTCTTTTTTCAACATTGTTAAAGCGGTAATTTTCAAGAAGGGAAAACGGGAAATCGTTCAACCAATCTTTGGGGAGCAATTGGTGCATTTTGAAGAATTTTAATACAAACTGTCCGTCTTCGCTCTGAAATACGTAGCACTGTTCTCCAGATCCCAAATAATAAAAAGGCTGAGAAAACACATTTGTCACAAAACATTGGATCTCCTCTTGATTCAATGG
>JAFEGF010000230.1 GCA_018240225.1 Verrucomicrobiota bacterium | reverse complement strand
ACCTGCTTTGCTCTTCCCAGTTCGTGCTCAAGAGCACTTCACCCACTTCTCGCTGGGAAGGTCCACTGGACCTTCTTGCGCATCCGTGGCTACTGGACCTTCAAAGAGTCTTCGCAGTCATGAATTTGAGCCAGGCGAAGCTGGTTTGCCAGATTCCAACTTTTGAACCCCTTTGTGTATATCACGACAATTTCCTTTTTAAAAACTTTTTTCGTAGAAAGTTCTTTCAGATTTTGCTAGGTTGACGAGGTAGTTGCAAAACTGCCTCTAGCGCAAGCGGGATGTCGATGTTGATGAGAAACTATCTGCGAAATTTTTTCATTTTTGCGTTGAGCCTGCTTTCACTATGCAGGGTGGAAGCGCTCTATAATGGCAATCCCAGTTTTCCCATGATGCCCGAGCGGGGGCTTTTCTTTAAAAAGGACGCCTGGATAACGATCAAGGCGGGGTATGAATGGGATGACATTTTCGATCGGAACTTGACAGTCCATGAGCGCAGGTCCCATTTGAAGCGGAAGGTCAAAGACTATGCAGCGATGGGTAATTTTGGATCGATCACCTTGGGATGCAATGACCGGGCCGAAATTTACGGTTTGTTCGGCACGGAAGAAGCAGATATCCGTTATAGGCCTTATTCCGATGTCCGTTTGAAGTTCAAGACAGATCAGCATTTTGCATGGATCGTAGGCGGAAGGGCGATCCTGGCCTACTGGGGCGATACCCAGCTTGGGATCGATGCCAAGTACTTTCAATTCGACCCCCGCATCCATTCTTTGAAATTAAATGGAAAGTCGATCAGCCCGGAAGGGGCATTTTATGATTATCGGGAATGGCAGGTCGGCCTTGGCGTCTCTCAGCGGATCAAGCTTTTTATCCCCTACGTCGGACTCAAATATTCCGATGTGAGGGCTAAATTCCATCATTTAAAGGCGCTGAGCTGGATTTTTCCGGAAAAGCATTTTACGATGAAGAACAAGCATCCCATCGGGATTTTTCTAGGCGCGGGGCTTTCATTTGACAGGGGGCTCAACATCAATTTCGAAGCGCGCTTCTATGATGAAACAGCCATCACTGCCAGCGCAGACGTCCGTTTCTGATAGTGCGCGCATGGCCAGTTTCCTTTTGCAAATAATTAAGATTCCCTATATAAAGCTTTGAGTCTTACGAAATCGCCGTTGCAATTTTGATCATTTCCCCGGCCAACTTTAGGCATTGGAATAAATTTTCTTCAGATCAATTCAGCATCGTGCAGGATAGGGATAAGGAGCCTCTATGATGAATATTAACCCGTTATTGCGCCGTTTTTTCTATCTGTGCGCGACTATCTGCTTTTCTTCCTCGCTGCAAGCGAGCACAATTGATTCAAGCGACGATATCGACCAAAAGGATATCAATGCGCTGCGCGAGTGGATCAACACGAAAAGGCAGGTCACGGTCCGCGAACTTGGTGGCGCCCTTTCGATTGCGGGCGAAGTCCGTACTGAGTATCAGGGAACTGTAGAAACGGTCAATGGCGTTAATCAAAGAGGAAGAGAAGGGTTCCGCCCTAGCGATGCATTCGATATCGAGGTCAACCTGATGTTCGACTATCGGACAGAGAGGTCTTGGGCGTCTGTAAAGCTCGAATTTGACAATGACGCCGGTATTTTTTCTGGATCATTTAATAAGCTTAAGGTGGAAAGGGCCTATTGGGGGGTGCGCGTAGTTGATGCCGATACCTATACCATGGACATTGAAGCGGGCCGCCGCCGTATGTCGATGATGGTTGATTCGAAGATAGAGTTTAATTCGTTCTTCGACGGCCTTTGGTATAAATATGATCAAAGTTTTGATGCTATCGGCGATTACTTCCTCCATGCCGGTATTTTCATCATCGATGATGGCAAAGACCAGTTCGGGTATTTGGGCGAGACCGGTATCTACAATATCGCTGGAACAGGGATGTACATGAAATATTCCTTGATCGATTGGGATACTAAGCATTTTCATAAACCTGTTAATCGGCACCGCTTTGACTTTATTGTTTCCCAGCTGATATTAGGTTACCGTTTCCTTCCGAAACACTTTGATCGGGTCATCCAAATTTATGGAGCTGCGCTCTATAACCATGCTGCAAAGAGCATTAAACTGACCAACCATACAAAACAGAATTGGGGCGGTTACCTCGGTGTTTCAATTGGCGAATTAAAGAAACAATGGGACTGGGCTCTTGATATTAACTACCAAGTCCTTGAGGCGCAGTGCGTCCCAGACTTTGACGTCCAAGGGATTGGATTGGGCAATGCGGCCGATGTCGGTTTTTATACCGTGAACACAAACGGGACAGGCGCTGCTAATAACCGTGCAAATGCACGCGGAAATGTCAATTACCGCGGATTCCAGTTCACACTTGATTGGTTGCTGACAAACCAGCTCGACCTTCAGCAAAGCTGGCAGCAATCGATTACTTTGGACAACAATATCGGCCCGCATCGACGCTTCAAACAGTATGAAGTTGAATTCATCTATGGTTTCTAGACGCAAGTCTAGCTAAAGAGATGGCTGAAAAAGAACCCATGGAGAATTTTCCCCATGGGTTTTTTTCAGGAGGGAGGTCAATCCACTGAACTGCTATCTACTAGATCTGCTACTTCATTTACATCTGAGTAGCCGGGAATCAATTCCACTAAAGCTGCGCAATCTTCCGGCGTAAGCTCTTCGAATCCTTTTACTTGCTGCAGATGCTCAGCAACTGCTGCATTAGAAATCTGTGACAAGAATGGGGGAGGAACGATCTGAGCTCCTAGACGATTGGATTCCTGGTTCACGATGGTGCGTATAAATCCTGTGTTAACGCCTGCTGATTGCAGGACAGCGATCTGCTGTTTTACGCGTGCGACGATTTCACCGATCTGATCCTCTTTGAGCGGCACTTGAAAAGGCGCTTCTTGTAGACCTTTAATAATTTTTTGCTCCGCAAATTTTTCAATCCCTCCATTCCTTTTAACGACATCCACTTGCGCGGCATCGAAATCAGCAGAGGGAGATTCTAGGGGGCTTGAATCAGCTTTAGGCTGCAAGGCATCGTTATAGTACCTGACATGCTGAACCATTTTCTTGAGCTCGCCAAGATGGCTTTGGATGAACGCCGCTGTGTCTGATAGGTTTTTTGATTTGCCTTCAGAGAGAAGAAGTTGTTTGTCCAGATCGACATGGGTAAGGAGTTGCGCCGTTCTGGCGACCAGCTCGCCGTAGTTCTCAATTAAGCGTTTTGATGTGAGGGGTTCGACTTGTGAATTGACGTGTTGCTGCTGTTGCGGAACCGGAAAGCAGCAGCAGATTGTGCGTATAAATACTGCCCAGCAGCCAGTTGGCGCTGGAGGTGGATTTGAAACGGGGATCATTGGAGGATCGAGCTGCATTGCATTTGTTGAAGATGACTTTGTAAGTGGCGGAGTACCAGTCGATGCCATATTTACCTCTGGTTTACAAATAA
>JAFEGF010000229.1 GCA_018240225.1 Verrucomicrobiota bacterium | reverse complement strand
CAACCGGCAGAGCGACTTGATTTTGAACTATTGCTAAAGCCATATATAAACCCCTATTTTTTTATTTTTACTATTTTATAATTCTTTAATCGACTAATTAACGCCAACTATTAGTAAATTAATTTAACCGAGTTTTTAATTAAAATCAATTAAAAAATTTATAATCAAATAAAAACAACCGCAAACGTTCAGTTTAAATCTGCTCTAAAAACGCAATTTAATAATAATGAATGACTTAGAGATGATTTAAAATGCACGCTGTCAGTGCATTTTTATTAGAACATTCACTAACAGAGCTGCCTCTAGCATCGATTCCAAAACAGTTTCTTTAATGCTAAAGATCAAAAACTTATCGAATATCCAGAAACAATCAAATTAATCTAATCCACTATTAATCAATAGCTTAATCAATACATGTTCTTTTTAAATCTTAAAAATGAACTGATTAAAGCAATTCTTTTATTTCTTTAACAATCTCAAGCCATTGATTAAAACAATTCCGCAACAAATTAATTGAATTAAAAATAAACATGCATATAAAATGTAAAATTTAAAACTATTTTGCAAATAATAAAAAACATCAGAGGTTAATATGTCTTGTTCAACAAACGCATCCACACCAACTAACATTTCTTGCTGCCATAATTTCGTTTCTTCAGCTCTTGAAAGAAGCGGAAGGCTATTTGGTCCAATTTTTAATCATGACGGCCTCACCCTGGATGCTTGCGCACATATTTTCCAACATACTGTCTTCAGCTCCAATGGATCATCGGAACCTAAAGCGTTCGGCCTCATTCGCCAAGTATCAAGAGCCTGGTGCATTCTTGCGGATAAGAGCATCCTTTCTTTTGGTTGGAACCTATTAAAGCAAACAGAGATCCCTTCGCTTCGCGTCCTCATGGACCAGGTCCATCAAAATTGCACTAACCCTTTGATTTGGGAAAATTCCTGCACTGCACTTTGGAACCGATTCTCAATGCTAACTGAAGAATTTCAAAGCCTCGGCGCTCCCGTTCTATTTGACCGCCCAGTATTAGGCGCTCTCCCTTGTCAATACGAAAACATGCAGGAACTGCTGGATAGTTCCCTAAAGAAGTTGTGGCTGAATATTCGCCATGAGATTGATTTTAAAGGAGCTGATGAACCGAATAGTGCACAAGAAATTCGAGAATGGATGAACCTACCAGCTAATGCTGAACAACTCCGCCATATCATACAATTGGATCTTTCCGGCCAGGAATTAATCGTAATTCCACCTGAAATCTGCCATCTTGAAAATTTAAAATCGCTTGATCTTGAAGGCAATAAACTTACGAATATCCCTGATGCGTTTTGGAATCTAAAAAAATTAGCAAGACTCAACTTGGATAACAATCAATTGACAAGCATCCCCTATAAAATAAGCCATCTTGGGAAACTGACGACGCTGTCTATTAATTACAACCAACTGACAAGCTTCCCTGAAGGAATCTGCAAGCTCTCTAAGCTCGGATGCCTTTCTTTAAGCCATAACAAGCTAACGAGCATTCCCGATATCTTTGGCCATCTTGCTATGCTCTCATGGGTATCTTTTAACCATAACAAACTAATAACCATTCCTGAAACGATTGGCCATTGCCATAAACTTAAGGAACTTTATTTAGAAGATAACCAACTGACCAACATTCCAGAAGCAATTGGCAATTGCACTTTGCTCCAAGGACTTTCCGTGGATAACAACCGATTATCATCCCTCCCTCAAGCTATTGGCAAATGTTCCAAACTTTGCAACCTTTCAGTTAATAATAATAAACTAACAAGTGTGCCTGATACTATTGGCGATTGCGTTGAACTTGAGGTGATATTCCTTAATGACAATAAACTTTCAACGCTCCCTCAAACCATCGGAAATCTCAACAAGCTGGCAACACTTTGTATTGAAGACAACTTCTTGGAGAGCCTTCCTGATTCAATCGGAAATTTGGAAGAGCTAACAGAGATTAACGTAGAAGGCAACCCTTTGAAAGGCCTTCCAACAACAATTTGCTTCGATAATGTGGAAGTCAATGGCTTTAATACTAATTGAATATGAATCTAACAATACAAATTGAATAAATAATTTTTTAGAGAGTCTATGACTAATTCAACGAACATCTCTTTACCAACAAGTAGCCCTTGCTGCCATGAATTTTTTTCTTCAACCTTAGAAAAGAACGAGCAAAACTTAGGTCCGATTTTTTGTACTCATCTCCTCCCTCTTGAAGCCTGCGCAAAAATTTTTATCCATGCCTTCGTTAACCCGGATGCATCACTAAATGCAAACGGTTTCTGCTTAATGCGGACAATATCGAGAGCCTGGTGCTTACTGGCAAATAAGACGATCCTTCCGCTCTGTTGGGGTATTCTAAGAGGGACTAAGCTTCCATCGCTTCAAAACTTCATCCAACAAGCCGAGCAAAAAAGTTCCATTTCTCATCCAATGAAAAGTGACTGCAATAGGCTTTGGAACCGTTTTAACTTGCTTACTCAAAGCCTTCAACAAAAAGGAGCTCCCATTTCGATCAGCAGCCCTGTTCTGGGCATTCTGCCTTGCCAATATGAAAACTTGCAGAAACTACAGGACGACTCCCTTCTAACCATTTGGGGCAAGGTGCGGCAAAAGATCAACTTTAACGGAACTGAAGAACCAAAAAGCGCGCAGCAGATTCGCGAATGGCTCAACCATTCTGCAAATGCAGCTCAACTTCTCCGCATCACGGATCTGGAGCTCAGCAATCTGGGATTAACTGTGCTGCCGCCGGAAATCGGCAAGCTCATAGAACTCAAGACTCTTGATCTTAAAGGCAATAAACTGACTAGCCTTCCGGACGCAATTGGCAATCTCAGCAAACTATCGATGCTTTATCTTCAAAAAAATCAGCTGAAGAACTTGCCCGATGCAATTGGCAAGCTCGACCAGTTAACATACCTTGATCTTAAGGGCAATAAACTCTCTCAGCTTCCCGATGCAATTGGCCATCTTCATAAGCTAAAAACGCTTGATCTGCAAAAAAATAACCTGGCCTGCATCCCAAACACAATTGGCAAGCTCAACAATCTGGATGTCCTTTTTTTACAAGATAACAATCTGATCAGTCTTCCTGATGGAATTGGCGGGCTGGATCAACTGACAATGGTTGATCTTAGTGGGAACCAGCTTACCAACCTTCCTGATCCAATCGGCTATCTCAAAAAGCTAAAAGGAATCAATCTTCTTGGCAATAAATTGGCCAGCCTGCCAAAAACCATTGATGCGGGCAAGGTAAAAATATACGGATATCCCAATTAAGGCTGCGATACAAGAAAAAATCTTAAACAATTTAGAATCAATGCTTTAAACAAGATGCCGCGCAACAAAGTTCTCTGCAGCGGCCAAGTGCTCAGGCAGATCGATCCCGAAGACCTCATGATGGGTCTCATGGACACGGATTTTTAGATTGTTATAGAGAAAACGGAGCTGCTCGA
>JAFEGF010000022.1 GCA_018240225.1 Verrucomicrobiota bacterium | reverse complement strand
TCCAGATCTCATGCCAATCGATGACATCTCCTTTCATCCAGCTGTTTCCTATTTCATTCAGACATTTCTCTTGAGATGTTGTAAGAGGAGGAGTTAGTCCATTGCTCTCTAATAGAAGTGCTATTGCTTCTTCTCGGGTCTGGCATACGATGGTTCGTTTGTATTCGAAAGTCTTGCGTCCAACTTGAAGAGTATAAGCCACATCAGCAAGAGAAATCGTAGGGTTGTCAGTAAGATGGATTGCTAGGCTATGAGCGATATTTTTTAATGCAGAAGGTGTTTTTGCAGAAAGAATAAGAAGATGTGGTCCAGTTGATGGAGGTGCTTCACGCCGGTTTGGAGCTTCTTCAAGAATCAGATGGACATTTGTTCCGCCCACTCCAAAGGAGCTAACGCAAGCTCGCCGAGGAGTTGTAATAGTTTCCCATTCCTTTAACTTCGGATTGATATAAAATGGGCTATTTTCGAGGTTGATGTGAGGATTTAGAGCATTAAAATGCAACAAGGGAGGGATTTTTTGCTCATATAATGCAAAAACAGCATTGATAAATCCCATCACACCAGCAGCTTCCATGCAGTGCCCTATATGACTTTTAACTGAGCTAATCGCACAGAATCCTTTTTTATCAGTATAGTTTCTAAAAGCCCTATTTAGGGCTTCAATTTCAATCGGATCCCCAAGAAAGGTAGCTGTACCATGAGCTTCTGCATAGGAAATTGTTGCAGGATCCAGGTCGGCCATAGCTATTGCTGATTCAATTGCAGCAGCTTGACCTGAAACGCTAGGTGCAGCGTAGCTGATTTTTTCTCCGCCATCATTGTTCATTCCATATCCTCTAATGACCGCATAGATATGGTCTTTGTCTGCAATAGCTTCTTCCAATCGTTTTAAAACAACAATTCCCACTCCGTTACTTGGAACTGTTCCCTTAGCACTTGAATCGAAGGGCCTGCAGTGCCCATCCGGAGAAAAGATCATCCCATCTTGATAGCTGTAGCCGCTTTGTTGAGGAGAATAAATGGAAACTCCTCCAGCTAATGCGATATCGCACTGGTAGGTTAGAAGATGGTTGCAAGCAATACAAATTGCAGATAGAGAGGTTGAACAGGCTGTTTGAATAGAAATGCTTGGTCCTTTTAAGTTAAGCCTATAGGAAGTCTTTGTGGTAAGAAAATCAGGTTCATTTCCAGTACGAATTAGAAAATCTCCCATGCTTTCCATAAGAGAGGAGTTAGGTAGGAGATGATGGAGAAAGTAAGTGCTTCGGCTTGTTCCACCATAGACACCAATAGAACCAGGATAGGAGTCGGAAGAATATCCGGCACTTTCCAAGGCTTCAAAAGCGCATTCTAAAAACAATCTTTGCTGTGGGTCTGTGAGTTGAGCTTCAATAAAAGGGATTCCGAAAAAGCTGGAATCAAAAAACTCAATATCTTTGAGAATCCCTCTTGACCTGACGTATCTTGATGCCTGAGCCTGCCACTCGGGTATATTGGAACCAGCTAATTCCTCATTGGAAAATCTGCTTATGCCTTCTTTGCCCTCACAGATATTTTTCCAAAAAGCTGTGATGTTTTCAGCGCCTGGAAATCTACCAGCAATTCCAATAACAGCAACGCCTTGTATTTGCTCTGTATTCACTTTTTAGCTCTTGTCCTAAATTGCTGGAATGCAGTTTTTTTTCTTTCTGAAAGTGTACGTCTGGTATCAATTTCGTTATTGGTAGTTATAGGGTTTTGTCTAAGAAGTATCGAGAGTTGAGAAACTGTTGGATATCGGAATAGATCCCCTATGGAAACATTTATTCGAAGTATGGTTTCGATATAAGTTTGGACGCTGATAATACTCAAGGAATCGCCGCCAAGATCAAAAAAATTATCATTCATTCCTACCTCGTTGAGATGCAATACCTTCTTAAAAATGTCAGCTAAAACCTTATGTACTTCAGAAAGAAGAGGGTTCTCTTCAATAGGGTTTTTCGGCTGTTCGGAAATCATTGGAAGAGAGTGTCGGTTAATTTTTCCATTTGCATCTCTTGGAAATTGTTTTATTTGCTTAAGAATGGAAGGGATCATCGTGGAAGGTAGCTTTTGATGTAAATACTCCCTCAATTTCGAAGAAATATCTGATTGGGAATCAGATGAAAAATAGCCGATTAATCGATTATTTTCTTGGATGTCCTTTAGTGCAACAACTGCTGCTTCCTTAACGCTTGGAAATTGGCAGATGGCATTCTCTACTTCAGCAAGCTCGATACGAACGCCTCTTACTTTAACCTGAAAATCCATACGACCTAAGAATTCAAGGTTTCCATCAGCCAGAATCCGACCATAATCCCCAGTTTTATAAAGTCGAACAGGTTCATTTCCAGCAAGAGATACAATAATAAACCGTTCTGAGGTCAATTTTGGTTGATTTAAATATCCTAGAGCAAGGCCAGCACCGCCAATGAAGATTTCCCCTTTTTCGCCTAGAGAAACGGGTTGAAGATCTTCATTTAGAAGATGTATTTCAGTGTTAGGAAGGGGCTTGCCGATTGTAATCGGAAAAATCTTCTTTTCTTGAGGGGAATAGATCATAGCTATTGTCGCTCCGCATGCGCATTCAGAAGGAGCATATTCATTATACAAAAAAGCATTAGGAGCAAAGGTTGAATGTTGAGCAGGTATCCTTCTAGGGATGTTCTCACCTGCAAGACTTACTGTTTTCAATGTCGGCATCTGCTGTGATTTTTCCAATAATATCGAGTAAAGAGAAGGGACGCATAATAGATAATTGACCGATTTCTCATTAATTAAGCTTATGACTTCATCGGCGTCAATAATGGGAGATGGCTTAAGAAAGCAAAGCGTACCTCCCGAAATTAATGTATGAAAAATGGTAAGAGTACTGATGTCGAAGCTGATCGAACCTGTAACAAGCCCAATCATTTCGGAAGGATAATAATTTTTATGCATGGTAGAAAAATGCGGAAAGTTTTCATAAGGAATCATTATCCCCTTGGGAGTTCCAGTTGATCCAGAAGTATAAATCAAATAGGCAGGATTATCTGGTCTAGGGAATGGAAGATTTTGATTTTCATGAACTTTATCCATGGAACTCATTTCGTTCCAATTGAAATCGTTAAGATGGATGAGCTGATTGTTGTAATTTTCAAACTGAGTGGAATAGCAGGATTCAGTTAACACCAAATGTGGCTTAGCGTCTTGTATCATATAGTGTAAACGCTCTTTGGGATAATGAGGATCTAAAGGAAAGTATACCCCTCCAGATTTTAAGATAGCGATAATGCCGATAAGGAGATTGAAGCCGCTTGGAATGCCGAGTCCAACGACTATTTCAGGGCCTACTTGTTGTTCTTTTAGGAACAGAGCTAAGGTTGTCGATTTTTCATCTAGTTCTCGGTAGGATAAATTTTGATTTTCGAAGATCGCTGCTATGTGATCTGGATTCTTTTCGACTTGAAACTTGAATAATTGGCAGATATTTTTTTGCTCATCGGAGCAAAGAGGGTTATTGTTGTTTAACTGTTCGGTGCTTCGTCCTTTCAAATTTTGCATATGGAAACCATGATACCGCCACGGCTAAAAATGAGAATGAAATTATATAGAGAGGGTTAAGATTGAAAGTATTATAAATAATAACTGCAATTAAGGATAGCATAAAAGAAACAGTATCAACGGAAGAAATTAATCCGTAAATTTTACCTTGTTCATGGAACTCTCTTTCATTAGCTAGCAATGAAAATAATGCAGCACTTAAAAATGCGTTACCTACCATATGAAAAAAATAGCAGCCTGATAATACATAGACATCTAGTTCATTTGAGAAAATATACAAAATAAAAAAAGGTATCAATGAAACCGCTGAAATGTTGTATCCTAATTTTATTATTGTTTTATCGTGAATTTTCTTGCAAAAATTCAATATTAACACGCCAAAAATATATCCAAACACCATTGCTAATGAAACAATTGAAAATCGAGATACATTAAAATCAATATATAGTAAAAGAATGCTGTATAAAGAAATTTCCCAAAGTAAGAATGACAAAAGAGCATTTCTTGTATGTGAAAGTTGTAGTTCATGAATAATAAGATTAATATCATTTAAAATAAGCTTCCATCTATCCATCTTAGGATTTGAGCTTCTCGAAATTTTTTGGTGAATAGAACTTTTATTGTCACGTATATCTTTAAAGTGAAATATGCTAAAATATATTAATGTCAAATAGATCATTGACATAGCAATGTTTGCTTGTTCGTTGCTTAAAAATTTATTAAAATTAATTAGAATTAAATATGCTAGTGCAAAAGATCCTGTTGAAAGTGCAAAGGAAAATCGTATGTTTTTGGTTTGAGTATCAGCAATTGCAGCTAAAGATAATGGAGTTGTATTGCCTAATGTTCCTTTTAAGACGATCATTAATATAAGAGTTGAAAAAAAGAAGAGTATTTCTTGTGTATAAAAGAACTGAACTATTAATGAAAATAATGAAAATGTAAGAGAGATCACTAAACTTTTTTTTCTGCAGTAAAAGTCAGAAAATCCTGCTTGAATAGGAGATGCTAATATTTGTAATACCAAAAAAATTGAAAGCAAAATTAATTGCTGAAGAGGAGAGTTGTTGTTAAACGTTTTAACTAAAAAATTATCACACATTACATCTGCTAAAATGAATAACAAAAGAAGTGGTAGATAAATATTTCGTTTCACAATTCCAAAATCTCCATAAGTTCGAGAAAGATGTAGCAGTAGCCTCTCATCAGCGCAGGAACTCAGTTTCGTTGTTAAAGAAAAAAGTATTCTTACATGATAATTTCTTGATGTAAGTAATTAAGGTTTAGGATGTTCTATTAAAAATGTCTTGTTTTGTAAAAGCAAGCAGAGTCTGAAACCTTGATAAAAAACAAGATGCTTAATTTAGATATACCACAAAGCTCTTTTTTAAAAAGCTTCGTGATAGGTTGTAGATCTAATAATGCGTCCGCGTCTTACTTCTATCTTCAAGCATTTGTACATGACAATTTTTGGATCTTCTGGGTAGCTGCGGCTTGGCCATATTGATTTATTGCCTTAAGAAATAGGCTTTGGCTTTTCCCCTTCGGCGAAAAGCATCTGCTTCGATCTAGCATTGTCTCGCTCGTCGATATGATCCAAAAATTGTCGTGTATAGAGTTCAAGAGAAGAATATGAATTACAAGGTGCTTTACTAGAGATGCTTACGAGCTTTAATTGTTAATTGTTGAAACTGTAACAGAATCCCTTCGTTGAGATTCTTGTTAAGGTTTTCAGCTAGGCTGTTTTCTACAGCTTCATCAAGGAATTGATCTTGTAGTTGCTCTGGAAGAGGCACATAGCAGGTTATCCATCCCTTTAGATAAGCTTTCAATTCTTCTTTATTCTTATATTCTGTAAATCGGGACCTTGGAATAAAGTCTTCCAGCGCAATTTGATGTGAGGTAAGAATATCTTTATATTCATTCATGGAAAGCATTGTATGAACTGCTGATAAATTTTTATAAGATGGAAATTTTTCTAGTGTTTTTTCGAGAAAATGAACGTAAGAAGATTCTTTTAGGTATGTCAGAATTACAAGGATACCTCCGGGTTTAAGAGACTTACACATTAATTCTAAAGCCTTTTTGGGTTCTCTAATCCAAAGAAGGCAGCTAAAGCAGACGATTAGATCAAAGGAACTTTCTGGAAAATACATTTCTTCTGCCTTTATTTCTAAAAATTCAAGGTTTGGAAACTGTGAATTTGGAAACTTTTCTTTAGCATGACGAATCATTTTATGGGAGGCATCGATTCCAATTATTTTACCATTAGGTACTTTTAATGAAATTTCTGCAGTGATATTGCCATGTCCACAGCCTATGTCAAGCACAGATGCGGAAGGTTTTATATTCAATGAATTCAACAATTCCTGTGCTCGTTCATATTGCTGTTCAGAATGATTTTGATAATAAGATGCATCCAGGTCAATAGTTTTGTTCATGATAATTTCTCCATTTAAATTATGATTCTTTAAATAGCTAAGTCAGAGCAATAGATGTATTTTATGTTATATCCCTCCATTAGTTCAAGCAATATGACCTGATCCCTAAAAACCAGTCCACCCAAGATTAGAGGTTCGTGACAAACTACCCAATCCAAAAGGACACGAACCATGAAATAAAGATTCACAGAAGAACAAATTATCAACATTCTCGATGAAGCCCAAACAGGCGCCAAAGTAGCAGAACTATGTCGTCGTTAATACAGTTCATGGTGTTCAAACTTTTCAAAACTTCCGTAAACTTCTTGATTGTAATAGGTTAAGAAATGCCTTATTGCTCCCATATGATCAAAGAATAGTTTTAAAAAGGCAATTGATGAATGCATTTTAGATTTAGCCATTGGATTCTTAATTTTTGTTAGCTTAATAAATTCGCTTTTCAACTTTAGGATGGGGGTGGTTTTTTTACTGTTGGTCAAATAGGGATCTTTGAATTATAATTTTAGGCATGATCGAAATTGTCTTTTATGGATGAACAAATGTATACCAATTTGCTGCGAGCAGAAGAACTGTCCTTTAATTTTAACGATCAAAAATTGGACATCCATACGCGAACAGAGCATCTTTATATTCGATCTTATCTATCTGAAGATTTCGATAGATGTGTAGCTCTTTATGGTGATAAAGAGATTACAAAATATTTCGACCATGGCGAACCAAGGTCTCCTGCTGAAACATTGGATTTTATTAATGAAAGAGGGCGTAGGTATTTCGATCAAGGCCAGCCCTTTGGTCTTTTTTCTGTTTTTTTGAAAGAAAGCGGAGCGTTTATCGGGCAAGTAGACCTTGTTCCTACAGGAATACCAGGAGAAGTCGAAATTGGCTGGATCTTAAGAAAAGAATTTCAAGGACATGGATATTGCTCTGAAGCTGTTTTGAACTTCCTCTTGCCTCTTATTGAGAAAATTAGAGAAATGGGATTTGAGTCCAATGGTCTTGTAGTCAATAGGGTAATCGCGACCGCCCACCCCGAAAATATTGCCTCTAATCGAATGATCCAAAAAGCTGGTTTGAGCTTGTATCAAAAGCAATTAAGATATGGTGGAAAGCCCAGAAATTGGTATTGCCTTAATTTAAATACAGGTTCTTTTGAATGACTGAGTTACAAGAAGTGTCTTTTATCTGGAGAGCTGAGGAATATCATGATTTATCGATTGCTCAAGAATTAGCGGCAAGCCAGTTGCTAAGCCATCTGAAAATTAAGGAAGATTATCATATCCTCGATATTGGTTGCGGCGATGGGAAAATTTCTGCAAAACTCTCTACAATGGTTAACGAGGGGCAAGTTCTAGCAATTGATAAATCTTCGGAAATGATCCAATTTGCAGTTCAGAACTTTTCCAAGCATTCTTATCCCAATCTTGGATTTAAAGTTCAAAGCGCAGAAGAAATATCCTTTCGCAATGAATTTGACATCGTGTTTTCATCTTTTTCTTTGCAATGGATTAAGAACAAGAAGGACTTTTTTCAAAAAGCTCGCATCGCGTTAAAAAAAGAAGGGGCATTGGCTTTAATAGTTCCTCTCAGAGTGAGTCCTGAACTCGAAGAAGCTGTTGATGCAGTTCTTGCTCTTCCTGAATGGTATGGATACTTTGAAGGATTTCATCCTGGCTGGTACTTTTCCGATAGTGAATCCATAAAACGTGATGTTGGGGAGTGTTTTTCTCGGATTTCTCGCTTTCACACAACCGTTCAAGAGGTTTTCTTTCCTTCTAGAGAAGCATTGGAAAAATACATTTTGCTTTGGTTTCCTTACTTAAGACCTCTTCCTATTGACCTCAGGAACTTATTTTTTCAAGAGGTTTTAGATAAGTACTTTTCTTTATTGCCATGTCTAGCATCTGGCTCGGCAGCTTTAAGAATTCCAACGCTAGATTTAATTGCGCATAAGTAATCGTTGCCAGCTACTTTTTAATGTACATCAGGTATGAAAACAAAGAAATCGTTGCACAGCACAAAATATACCAGCAAAAGGACGCTGGATTGCCAGTAAGCTGCAAGAGCAAAATTGCAATTGCAGGCGTGAAGCCGCCTATGATTCCATCTGCTAAGTTTGCAGAAATGCCTATTCCGGTAAATCTAACTTGTGAAGGGAAGAGATCGCCTAAAAGATAAGCAATTAGCGCCGTAATGCATGTTAGAGGTATCAATGATAGTCCTCCAATGATTGACAATAGAACCATGTCGTTATTGTTTATCGCGATGTTTAATGGGTAGAGCAGCAGGAGGATAAACAATGCGCTTCCAACGCACATGGCTTTGTTGCTATATTTGTCTCCAAGACGGCCAAAAATCGGAAGGAAGATGGTTGTAACAATTAGAATAATGCATGAAACTAATAAATTCTCATTGTTGCTTAGGCATAAATTTATTCCGATAAATATTGGGACGTATGTTGCTATTAAATAGAATGCTGCTGCATCGATAACTCCAAATGCTGTGCCTATCATAATTTTTTTTCTGTAATTAACTATAAACTGCCTAATTCCTTCCTTATCTATTTTGTAAGATTCCTTAAGTTTTAAAAAGACGGGCGTTTCATAGAGGCTATGTCGAAGGTAGATGCCTATTAAACCGATTATTCCCCCGGATAAAAAGGAAATGCGCCATCCCCAAGAAACCATTGATTCTCTTGACATGTAGTTTTCCATGATGAATATCTCGCATAACCCGACCAATGCACCAATCTGGTTCCCCACAGCATTCCAGCTGGTGATGAATCGTTTGTTGTTCTGTCCAGCATTTTCATATAAGTAGCATATTACCCCAGGAATCTCTCCTCCTGTAGGTATAGATTGCAGAAGGCGCAGAACAAATAGTGAAATGGGTGCGAAAATTCCCCATTTTTCATAGGTAGGAAGCAATCCCATTAAAAATGTTGGGATTGTAAGGGTAATTATCGACCATAGAAAGGCCTTTTTTCTTCCAAGTAAGTCTCCGATGCGTCCAAAAATGAGACCGCCTATAGGTCTTGTTATAAAGCCAACTCCAAATATTAAAAGAGAGAGAAATAAATTTGATCCGTGTAATTTAAAGTGAAAAAAATTTTCCGCAATAATTGGAGATAGATAAGCAAATAAATAGACTTCGAACCATTCAAGGATATTGCCAAATGTAACAGCGCTTATTACATGGACCTGTTCTTTGGTTACGCTAAGTCTTTTCATTCTTAATGCCTAATCTGCGTGGAGCATTGCATAAAAAACTGGAACACATATAACCTTGATATAAAATTAGGAAGGTTCATTGTCAAATGCCAAATTATTCATGTAACCAGTTAAGAAGCTATCGCTTGACCGTTTTTAAGAAAGCAAGCCCTACTTTCAAAAAGGCTAAAGATGCTTTATTTCTTAGTGGATTGGTTTTTGACAATTAATGTTTTAAAAGATCTATGATTTAGGCTAAAATTGTTATTAATTCGATAGCTTCTATTGAAGCAATAACTGAAAATTGTACAGGATGAAGCTCATGAAGATGGAAATGACTGATTCATTAGGTGCAACAGGATATGTTGCTAGCTCATGTTGGGATGGAAACCATTATGCTAAAAATTCTGGGTGGCAATTTCATATGGCAGCTAAAGCCCTGGGCTATATAAAAGTGCCAACAAATGCTAAAATGCTTGATATTGGCTGTGGAGATGGGCGTTTTACTAAGCATTTAGCGGAGCTTATCCCTGACGGGAAGGTATTAGGCTTGGACCCTTCTGTTTCCATGCTTGCAGCTGCGCAGGCTAATGAAGCGCCTAATCTGTCTTTTGTTCTAGGCGATGTAATGAACCTGCCTTTCAACAATCAATTTGATCGTATTGTTGCTTTCAATAGTATGCATTGGGTTTCTGAAATTTCCACGGGATTAGAACAGATAAAAAGAGCATTGGTTCCTGGTGGTCAGGTATTAATTTTAGTTGCGCCTGTCCAAGTTAGGCATCCGATCCATCAGATTATTAACAAGGTAGCTAAACAAGAACATTGGTCTCTGTTTTTTGATGGGATGTCAAGTATCTTTTCTTTTTATACACTAGCTCAGTGGGCTTGGTTGATTGAAAAGGCTAAGATGATTCCGGAAAGCCTGGAATTGATCGATGCCTCGATGGACTATCCTGACAAACAGAGTTTTGCTGATTTTATAACAGGCTGGATCCCTTTCGGAACGATACCGGAAGATAAAAAAACTGAATATGTTGATGAAGTTGTTGAAGCTTACGTTGACATTATTCCTTGTAGCAATAAAGGGGCAGTCCATTATCAAATGGACGAACTATTGATTGTAGCCTCCAAGGCAAAGGAAACGAAGCTGTAAATTAGGAGGGAATGTTTTTAATTTTTCTTTTGTAGAACATATATGGCAAACGGCGCATTTTTTTCTTCTGAAAGCCAAGGTTGAGGATCTTCGGGTCTTCCTAGGGGGAAAAGCGTCTTCAAAACCTGAAAATTACTTTTATAAAACACGTCTATATAATCGTTGTTTGACCAGAAATAGTCATAAAATGTGACATTTGCGCTTCTGATATGAAATTTGAGCACTTGCCCACTTGAAAGGTTTTGATTTTCTGGAAAATCCGTTTTATAAGACAACCATTTCATTTCTGGAGAATGCAGCTTTTCGGAGCCGGTAACGATTATCAAAATACCTGTATCTTTAAGAATCCTATGTATTTCTCGTAATGCAGTTTTAATATCCTGTTTAGACGGAATTGCTAGAAATACTAGGCTGGAAAATACAAAGTCATATGAGTTGTCTATAAATGGCAGCTTGCCATTTTCAATTTTACAATAATGGATCCCTGCTTCCTTTTTACAGGCATCTAGGAATTTTTCACTAATGTCGACTCCAATAACATCCAATCCTTGTGATTTTAGAAATCGAGTTGAACGACCTGCTCCACAGCCATAATCGAGGGTTTTTATGCCTTGAACGTATTTACGAATTAAATCGGGAACGTCTCTAAATGCTAAAAAGCTAGTCCCTTCTATTCCGAACTTTGAATAATTTGAGACATTCTCTTTTGAGTCATTCAAATCTTTTAGAAGCGGATTTTTCTTCAATTGATCATCTGTATCCAAAGGAACACTCCTTCGATGTGATTCGAGAATAAAGAGGATTTCTCAGAATTGACTGCAAAAGACCGGTATCGAGAATTTTCAGGGCCTGGGTATACCGCCTTTCAAAATTCTCTTCCTTGGAAGTCGGATACTCTTCTTCTGTGATATCTTGGATTTTTTCAAAAATCTGCTCGGCTAATAGCTTAGGAGAAATTGCTTTTCCAGGGAATAAGTGTTCCTTCCGTGTTATCGAATAGGCTTGGACCGCAACGGTTAAATAAATCGCATTCAATTCACGAAGGTATTGCAACTGCTCCAATAGACGCTCTGCAGCCGTTGCCCCGTAGCTGACAACATCTTCTGCTTCATTTCCACTTGTAATATTAAAAATCGTGGTAGGCACACCGAGCTGGGCAATCCTTTGCACAAGGGCATTAGCGGTATATTGAGCGATCATGTAGCCCGATTGAAGCCCTAGCTTTGCGGCATTAGGGATCAAATAAATCGGCAATTGGTTCCTGTTACGGTATGGATTGAGCATATATGAAATTTGCCTTTCGAGGGTATATGCTATTTTAGCATTCGAAGCACAGATGGTATCTGCAATAGTTGTTAAGCATTCTCCGTGAAAATTACCACCGGATAAAACAGTCCATAACTCATTATTAACAGACCATATCCTACTTGGATCAACATCGGATGAGATTTCATCGCCTTTAAAAAATAGAGGGTTATCCGTTACCGCATTAAGTTCGGTTTCAATTTTTTTAAACTGTTCAAGGATGATTTCTATTTTAGGGCCGAATATTTGTGGAATGCACCGGATGCAGTAGTCATCTTGGACTTTGGCAGAATCGGAAAAGTCTGAAAATTCGAAATGTTTTGATAGGATGTCAGCTACCAATACTTGTCCAGGATGGTTCCTAACTAAATGAATGCTCTTATTGAACGCAGCTTCTGTTGATCTGATTGCATTGAGAAAAAGCCCTTGCAAAGCAAGAATGTTCTCGAGCTCATTCAATTCTCGCAAATAGGCTATTGACAGCATGGAAATAATAAAAGAGGTCCCATTAGTAACAGCAAGCCCTTCTTTAGCCAATGGATCGAATGATTCGATACTTGCGATTTCTAAGGCTTTGCCTGCACTCATTGTCTCATTTTTATACCAAACTGCGACATCATCGCCTCGCATTGCTCTTGCCATACGAGCAAGAAAAGCGAGATCTCCGCTTGCGCCTAATGATCCAGTTTTGGGGATTTGAGGAATAATCCTATGGTTTATCATTTGAACAAGAGTTTGAAGACTTTTTCCCTGAAATCCAGAGTAACCTTTTGCCAAGGAAGAAGCTCTGGCTATCATGGCTCCCAAGGTTACCTCTTGAGGAATCGGTGCCCCGATACCGGCATCATGGCTCTCTATTAAATTTGAAGAGAATCGAGCGGCTTCCCTAGAATTGACTTTTTGATTTCTCAAGTCTGCAAGTCCTGTAGTAACCCCATACACTTCAATGTCATTGGCCAAAAGAAAGTCAATGAAGTCCCTTGTTTTTCGTAGGTCTTCTAAAGCCTCTGGACAAACGCTCACCGTTTTTAGACTATTAAAAACAATGTCGCGGAACTCTAAAAGGCCAAATTTATACTTTTTCCCAATCAAAAACATATAGAAACCGTAGGTTGGCTTGCATGCCATTTATCATTCAAATAGGAGTGGATAAGATATATAAGCTCAGAGTCTCGTAAGTAAAAAAGAAGTCGTTCCAAAGCCATTTGATTCAATACTCTAGAGTTAAATATAGGACGTCCATCTGATTTGTTGTTGAGCTTTGCTAGCTTGGAGGGTAGTAAATAAATTATTTATTTGTCGTTGGCGAGGTTTATGTTGTACGAACTCCAATGGACTTAAAAAGCATCCTATACGCTAGATAAAAGTAAAATTTACATCAAGTTCTTTATGCTATGAAATCTATAAAATAATGATAATTAATAATATCTGTTTGTTTTATATTAAAATAATAATAAAGATGTTAGGTTTTGTTGGTGTTAATATTTGAATATTGTTATAATTATTTTGGTGATAAAAAAGGAGATTAATATGTCATTAGATCTTATTGGGCATAATATTCCCATTTTACGACAAGCTGCAGAACAATTTAGAGAGGGCGATGTTGCAGGAGGAAAGTCTTCATTTGCAATGGTCCATCATGACGTAAAGGAAGGTATTTACTATACGATGTGGCAGTCTAGCGGTAGTCCAAACATTCCTAAATTCGGAACAAATCGCTTTAATGATAGTAATGGATTAACGTCTACTTCTATTGAAAAAGCACAGGTTATTTATCAATATTTTCGATCAAAAGGAATTACTACTATACCTTCAGATCACAGTTTAGTTAGGGAAGCAGCAAATAGTCATCGACATCCGGTTGATATGGTTAGTAGATTTGGAAAAGCTTCTGTTAGATTACAAAAAGAGATTCAACAGTGCGATGAAACAGAACGATGTACAGTATTAACAATTTTAGGCGGTGCAACTTTAGTGGTGGGTGCAGCTTTTGGAATTGCTCATCAAATAGCTAGTTTAGTAAATCGTTGAAGTAATATATTTTTAATGGCGCGTTGCTGGTTAATGATTTTGTTAATTTTTGTTTTGGAAGTTAATTCGTTCTAAGTGAATCAGTTGATGGTTTCGGAAAGTATGTCATCTATTGCCAAATAGATGAAGAATTGTAAGCGCAAAAATTGTTTGAATGGCTGCCATAGCAAAAAACATTTTTGTATATCCCACAGGATCGCTTTTTATTCTATTAATTACAACGTTTACAGAAGAAAAAAATGACTCAAAAAACAAGTTAACTTTATTTGCTGATTCTGTAAAAAAAGATGTGCAATATTTTCCAAAATGCTCTGGAATTGACAGGGTATCAGCAACACTATTTGTTGAAAAATGGTTTACGTTAGAGACGGCCATGATTTTTCTCCTGACTACATTTTAAGTTTATCAAGATCATAAATAGTGTTAATAAAAAACGCAATTCAACAATAAATTAGTCTGGATAGCTCAGCAACTTTCTAGCTTTCCTCCAGATGTTCTTTGAACGATATTCTCTTCTTAATTTTTGCTCAGTAGGTGGAAACAATCCTCTGAGTTTTTTCTCTTATCCTGCATTGTAATAGAAAAACAAACGATGACTTATGATCTTCTTGTAAAAAAATAGTAAATAAAGTAAATAGAAGTGCAAATTTTGCCAGATTAAAGAATTAAGATTATCCTCAATCAAGTGGGCTTTTATTTAATGATAGATAGTATTATTTGTCTGAAGGTTATATAAATAATTGTCAAAGCAAAAAAATATATGATGAATCGTTGGACTCAACTGTATAATTAGAAACATCTCAAAATACTAAAAAGTCTTGGTGCAAAAATGCTAGACTGACGTGTTCCCTATAAAACCGGACTATTAGGCAGACGATTTTGGAAAATATGTTTCATTGATCATTGAATGTGCAGCAAATCGTTTACAAATAAGTTTAAGGTCTCATATGGTTTATGGATAAATTCAATTTCCCAAGGAAACTGTATGAAAGGTTCATTCAAACGGATAGCTGCTGTCGTCATTTTATTACTGAGCGTCTCTTGCCAAAAGAACTCTCAAAGAGCTTGTGAGAATATAACCAAAGAAAGTAAGCAAATACGGATGAACTTATGCTCTGAACCAGCAACGATGGACCCTCGGAAGGGAGGGGACCCGATTTCCTCTCATATGCATTTTTTGCTGTTTGAGGGATTAACTCGGCTGAATGAAGATGGGTCGATTTCTTTTGCTCAAGCTGAATCGGTCGATATCTCTCCGGATGGCAAGCAATATACCTTTCATATGCGCGATACGAAGTGGTCGAATGGGGATGCTGTTACAGCTTACGATTTTGAAAAGTCTTGGAAAGATATTCTGGATCCGCAGTTTCCTGCTGTGAATGCCCATCTTCTCTATCCTGTTAAAAATGCTGAGGCTGCAAAGAAGGGGCAGGTTCCTCTCAGCGAGGTTGGGATCGCGGCGACTGACGCAAAGACATTGGTTGTAACGCTTCATCAAGCAACTCCTTACTTTCTTGATGTGATCGCATTTTGTGTGTTTTTTCCTGTAAACAAAACAATTGATGAGTCGAATCCTGATTGGGCTTATGAGGCGGGAGAGCGATTTGTCTGCAATGGCCCATATCACCTGACTGGATGGAAGCATAATAATGAAATCGTTGCGCAGCGCAATCCTCAGTATTGGGAAAAAGAGAAGGTTCTGCCAGATTCGTTTCACTTTAGCATTATTGACAACGAGTCGACTGCTTTACAGATGTTTCATAATGGTGAGATAGATATTATTGGCTCTCCTCTTTCGCCGCTTCCTATTGACGCTTTGCCATCTTTGATCCAAAAGGGCATGGTTAAGAAAAAAGCTACAGCTGGATCAACGATTTTAGCTTTTAATACGATAAAGCTTCCCTTCACTAATCCTGATATCCGTAAAGCTTTTGCATTGTCGATTAATCGAGAGGAGATTGTTAAGAACATCACGCAGCTAAATGAGCTGGTTGCTACAAATGCGATACCCCCCATTCTTAAATCGAACCGTGTTCGCCAATTTTTTAAGGACCATGATGTTGAAACAGCTCGGAAATTACTTGATCGCGGCTTAAAAGAGTTGGGTGTTTCTAGAGAAGATCTCAAAGAAATGACTTACTATTATGCCATTTCAGATGTGAATGGCAAAATTGCTCAAGCAATTCAACAACAGATCTTTAAAGCATTGGGGATAAAGGTCAAGTTAGAGGGGGTTGAGTTCAAAGTGTTGATGGACAAGTTGACCAAACGGGATTATTTGATTGGTCAAACGATGTGGTGGGCTCAATATAACGATCCGATGAATATCTTTGAGCGGTTTAAATACAAAGAGAATGCCAAAAATTATTCTCATTGGGAAAATCCTGAGTTTATAAAGCTTCTTGACCAGTCTGGATTGGAATCTGGAGATGTTCGAATAGCTACTTTGGAAAAGGCGGAAGAGATTTTCGTTAATGATATGCCGGTGGCCCCAATTTTTCATTACGATTTATGTTACATGGTACAACCGTATTTAAACGATATCACCCTTTCGCCGATTGGAGATGTTTATTTTCAAGATATCGATGTGGCTAAGAAATTTAGCCGCTTAGAACTAATTGCTGATAAATAATTAGCGGTGTAAGCCTTGCTTGCAGAGGCTGCTGCGAGAATAGTGCAAATAGGAGGAAAGAATATGTCTAGAGTCGGAAATTATTCGCAAGGCTGCGTGCCTATCCAACCGGGGATTTTAGATTCAGCAAATCTGAATCAGGAAGTGATCTCGGGGACAAGAGGACGATGCTCGTCGGACCAAGTTCAACATGCAAGTACTCGATTTCATGGGATAGACGGCATTCCGTCTGAAGCCTGTGAAAAAGCCCAATTAATTGATACTTCTCTTGCTTCAAAGGCGGATTGGATGCGTCATCAAGCTAACTCTAGCGTACATCCTGTTGATGTTGTTGATAAGTTTGGAAAAGCTGCGAATAGTTTGCAGAAGACCTATCAAAACTTTTCCTCCGATGAAAGATTAACAGTGGGCACTATTTTGGCTGGCGGCTTTGCTGGCGCTGCTGCATTAACTGGAATCGCTTGTTTTATAGGGGATATTCTCAAGCGTCTTGCACGATGAGAAATTTTAGAAAGAAGGTCTTTTTCTTGTTTGTTCCTAAATGAGATGGAACAGGTCTCTGAGCATAGCGAGTGTGACTTCGATCAAGATTAGAAGAACGATTGTAATCTCTAGGCGAGAGGAGTGCTGATGGTTCAGCTCGCTGGAAAGGATCTCAAAGAGTTCGTGCACGACGTTGAGCCGCTTATTGAGGGTTTCACCGCGTTTTGTAACGTCGAGATAGTGAGCTGTGCGGCGGTAGAAAGATTCAAGCTCGGGATAGTCCCAGAAAAATTCTGGGGTGTCGAGGATGTCGCTATGTAGGTTGATGAAATTGCGCTCGATGAAAATTTCTCCCATTTTGCGGGAGATCTCTTTGCGGGATAAGGGGATTTTACCCCGTTTGGCCAGGTAGATGGGAAGCTGCTTGGTGTGATCGATCGTTTTCTGGATGATCTCTTCAAATGTAGTCAGTTTAACGGATTGGGCAAGACCATGGGAAATGGCCAGCTTGGTCAAAGTGCTCTTATTCTGAAGAACAATCTCATCTTCCTCGATTTTCATTCCATCGCCGTAGATGTATGTGAACTCATCGAGTTCACTCTTTGAAAGAGGCTCCTTTTCAAAGTCCTTGAGGGTGCCTACAATCTCTTTTTCATCTTCTTCCGCAAAGCCCCAGCAGACGACAGAGCCATAGGAGAAATAAAATATATCTCCTTTAATGTGCTTGTCTTCTTTGATCTGGATGTGGATTACATCGCGGAATAGCTGAGTCGTTCCCAGTCTTTGCAAATACTGGAACAAACGGGGAATATCATAGGAAGCGGCAGTGCAATAGCAGGTACAACGCATATGTCCTCTTATACACGATCGGCCTTTAAATGGGAATGGGGAGGGATACTGGGAGGAGCTGGTGTTTATTTAAATTGTCTGAGAAAGATGGGATTCATCTGTTCTAAGTTGGGCTTTTTGTTGAGCTTCTTCGTAAGTCTCTTGAAAGATGGTTATTAATTTGCTTTTTTCAGGGTCGTGTCTATCGTACGATAATATCGAGTCTTCAGCAGAAGCCAAAGAAAGTGAAGGTGGATCTTGATACACATTTGATTTTTGTGTAAATGAGATCGAGATTTCTAAGTTGTTTTGATTGAACGGATAGTTAGCAAGATAGGGACGTATTTCTTCATTTGAATTAAAAGAGGATATTAGGTCTTCTGTGATTTCAAGAAGCAGATTTCTGGCTTCATCGATAGTAGTAGGGTGATAATAATAGAAATGAAGAGAAACTTCTCCTATATTATTCATCATGGAGCCGCCAGATCCTACTAATTTCAGATCCTTTGTTTTCAGTTTCTTAAGAGTATTAGAAGTTATGCGATCTGCTATTTTGATATACTTAGGAGATCCGCTCTCAAGGAGAAAAGAACCGTTCAAAATAAGAAAAAACATCAATAAGAAGACGCAGGGAATCTTGCTAAACTTCTTCCTGAGAGGTAATGGCATTTGTGGGTCTTGTTGTTCTCGAATCATTTTGGTGTAGCTTTTGTAGAGCTTCTTCATAAGGTTCTTCAGAAACTTCTACATATTTTTCTTTGTTTTTGTCGAAGTTGTAGTAATCAATGGTAGACGGCCCTTTGGAAACAAAATCAATTGAATTTATTGCTGAGTTTGATTCATGTCTTTTGAATGATAGCATGATTTCAATGTTAGATGGTGTAAAAGGAAAATTGTAAAGATATTGACGAACATCTTCATCAGAGTTAAATTCTAATAGAATTTCTTCTGTAATTTGAATGATTAATTTTCTGGCTTGTTCGATAGTATGTGGTTTGTTGTCAGTGAAATGTAGAAATATTTTTCTGATGTCATCCATCATAGATCCGCCAGAACCAATTAGTTGGATATTGTGTTCTTTCTGAATCTTTTTTGTGCATCTGGAAGTAACTTTATCTGCTGCTTTTACATGAGCTGGTTCGGTGTAGTTGTTGGAAGGTTGAGAACAAGAGTTTGTTAATAAAGAGAATATCGCGATATGAATGAAAATCAATCTTTCCATAATGTTCTGCAATTATTTAGTTTGGTGAATTTTGTAAAATGAGAATCTTTAGGATCACTAAAGGTAGGACTATTATAGGAATGGTCTCCAATTCGAGGTGTTCCTGGTGCTCTTGGAAGGAAAGTCAAATTGCCCTCTTTTATTCCTCTGTAAACGCCTGAATAGTGATTTAATACCACATAGTCTAACCCTTTGCTAGCATAATTGACCACATTCCCAGCAAAAGCTTTAGGAATCACTAGGGCTGGGGCAATGGCCACAACTTCGATTTGTTGGCGAATGCTCTTTGGTAAACCTTGGAGAGCAAAATAGGTGTCCATACAGCCCTTACTATGAGGAATAAGAAGGATTTTGCCTGTAGAACCGACTAATCCAGATGCTTTTATACAAAACTCTTGGATCGCGCGAACAGTCGAATTTTGCCTTCCGCCATATCCATTCATCGAGAGATAGCATTTTGCAAGGTCATAGTATTTGTTGTGGGTTGGATTGTAGATGCCATGACAGGCAACCTCATAAGTATTAGCTATATGATCAACTCTGGCAGTTAGTTCTTCATATCCAGTATCGATCCCATTAATTACTCCAATCATGCCACGTGGTCTATT